>NZ_JTLD01000014.1 GCF_000798815.1 Alistipes sp. ZOR0009
TTCATCAGAATCCTGTTCGTAATGGGTTGGTTGTTAATGCAGAGGATTACCTATATTCTAGCGCAAGATGCTATGCAGGTATGAGTGGGCCGCTAGAAGTAGTACCGTTGGATTTTGGTTGGAAGACCTATAGGTAATGCAGGCTTTAGCCTGCTTGGATAGATTCGACTGAGGCAGGAGCCTAAGCCGAACAATGGTAGTGCTTCTACAACGACACTATTCTATAAGCCTTTGATGCCTCCGGCATCAGCTCCTATAGGTAGTCATTCCGGAGGAATGAAAGGTTTATAGTACGGGTGAGTAAGTGTTTTTTCGACCCGTTGGGATCGAACATTATAAAAAGGCTTAGCATGACGGCCATGGGCAGGAGCTTCAGCCGAACAGAACCGAACTGTAGCAAACGCAAAGCGGTGAAATCAAAGAATTTAGTAGGCTAGCTTTGTAAGCATATATTTATTTAAATTGTAGCAGGTAAAAGATGTCCGCTTTGACAGGCAAAATCTAAGCCTATAGTTTATGTGCTTTCTGCTAGTCGTATGCCGCATGTTAGATGCGAGAGGTGCGATGGTTGCAGTGGGCATGGTTAATTTTCAAATAGTAAGCAACAATAAAGATGAAGAAACAGCTAGCCCTGCTTTTTACCATGCTGATAGCCGCTTCGGCATTTGCACAAGCTGATAGGAATTCAGCCATTTATAAAATAATTCTTGCAAAAGACAGCCTGCTTTTTGATGTTGGTTTCAACACCTGCAATATGAGGCAGGTCGAAAGCCTACTGAGCGATACCTTGAAGTTTTATCACGATAAAGACGGTATTTCGGGTAAGGCCAAATTTCTGGCTGATCTGAGAAATGGAATTTGTAGTAGTCAGGCCAATCGTCAAGTAAAACGATTCTTAGTAAAGGAAAGTACGGAAATATATCCCCTATACAAAAATGGTGTTTTGTATGGTGCTGTGCAGAATGGGGAGCACCTGTTTTCCGAAAAGCGCGAGGCGCAGGCTGGCGTTGCAAAATTCACCAACGTTTGGCAGCTCGAGGATGGCGAATGGAAGCTGGTAACCTCATTCAGCTTCGACCATAAGGCATACGAAGGTAAGAACGAAGGATATCCAACTTTTGATAGCAATGCCGAAATAGAAAGGTGGCTAAAGGAGAACAAGGTACCAACCTTAGGTATTGGGATTATTGATGGCGGTAAGCTGCAGCAGGTAAAAGTTTTTGGTGAGGTAGCAAAAGGGGGCGCAGCACCTTACAATACCATCTTTAATGTGGCATCGCTCACTAAGCCCGTTACGGCAATGGTTGCATTAAGGTTGGTAAGTATGGGAAAGTGGAGCTTGGACGACCCGGTTTACAAGTATTGGGTAGATCCGGATATTGCCAACGACCCACGAAGCAAGAAAATAACAACAAGACATATCCTAAGCCATCAAACAGGCTTCCCCAATTGGCGATGGATGAACGACGGGCACAAGCTTACCTTCCTCTTTGATCCAGGAACAGGATATCAGTATTCGGGAGAGGGGATGGAGTATTTGCGGAAGGCTTTGGAAAGGAAGTTTGGTAAATCGCTGCAGCAGCTGGCTAGCGAGCTTATTTTTCAACCGCTAAAAATGAATGACACAAAGTATGTTTGGGACAAAAATGTGGATACTACAAGATTGGCCGTTGGATATGATAAAGATGGGAAAGCTTATGAGGTTGTAAAAAATAAAACCCCCAACGCCGCCGATGATCTGTTAACCACTGTTGAAGATTACGGAAACTTTTTGGCTGCTGTAGTAAATGGTGATGGTTTGACCAAAAAGGTATTTGATGAGATGACCACCAACCAGGTTGCAACTACCAAAGGAAAACATTTTGGTTTGGGTTTCGAAATATACGATTTGGGCAATGGCGAGCTGGCCTTGTCGCATGGTGGCTCAGATAAGGGTGTTCAAACCATTATCTTTATCCTTCCCAAAAAGAAGCAGGGGCTTTTGATCTTCACCAACTCCGATACTGGCATAAGCGTTTACGAAGCACTCCTAAAGCATTACCTAGGTAAAAAGGGACAAGTAATAGTTGATATCGAAACGAAATAGGCAATCGCAACCTCTGGTTCTATGGCTTGGAGGCAGAAGTGCAGTTATGGGCATTGGAAATAGCTGTTGGATCTCTGTAGAATCATTGTTTAGGCATCATATATAATCCCTCAATGCTGAGTTAGGAGTTGCAGGTGTTGCTGCGTTTGTTGTTTTGTAAGTGTTTTGTTCGTCTTTTCTGATTTCGTTGTAAATCAAAAGGAACTTGTTCTATTTCTCTTCTAAAAAGCAATATTTGTAGTGTTGTAGGTATTTATTCCAAATAAATAATAGTTAAAATAAATTTACCAGTATGTTTGTATGTTAAATTTTTGTTTATTTACTCAGGTAACAATCTCGTAAGCCTCCTTTTGTAAAAAGGATATATAGCCATTTTGAGGTACTTCTGCTCAAAGAGGCTGTTGTTTCCCAAGTTTGTGGAGGCCGTGCTGGACGTTAGGCGCACTCCTTTATTTCTGGCTTTCTCTACAAACGCTAAGGGGATGCTCGGTTTAGGAGGTTGTAGAGAAAAAGATCGCAGGGCGTGTATCGAAAAAATATAGCTGCTTTCGTTTAAAAAGATTGCAAGCAAGCTGCTTATAGGAAAAAGAAGGTCCAGTAAACGAACTCTGCCCGTTGTGCGGTTGTTACATAGCAATAGGAGAATAAATAAAGGCACTTGTAGCCTCTTAAGACCGTTGAGTTGCTAGCTGCAAAATGGTGAAAAGGGGAGATGAAGGTTTAAATAATTAAACACAACAAGCGTGAAGCTGCTAAAAAAGATATTACCACCACCACAATGGAGGGTTGCTGTTATCGTAGCTTTAGGGGTATTCTCGGGCTTAGGTTGCTATACTTTCTACGTATCTAAAGCCTACTCCTACCTTTCCGACAAGCCTGAGGTTTGCGTAAACTGCCATATCATGGGAACGCAATATGCCACCTGGTTTCATAGCTCTCATAGGGAACGGGCAACCTGTAACGATTGCCACGTACCCCATAGCAGCGCATTAATGAAGTACGCCTTTAAGGCCAAGGATGGCATGCGGCATGCGGCTCTATTTACGCTTCGGCTCGAGCATCAGTCCATAACGATAGGCGATGCAGGGGCGTCGGTGGTGCAGCAGAACTGTATCCGTTGCCATACGGTGTTAAATCAGGATGTGGGGTTGGCTAAGGTTACATTTGAGATGGCCAAGAAGAATGAGGGCAAGGTGTGCTGGGAGTGTCATAGAGAGGTGCCGCATGGAAGAATGAGGAGCCTATCATCTACCCCAAATGCAATAGTTCCGTTGCCCGAATCTCCTGTGCCAGATTGGCTAAACGAGCTAATGGCTAGTAAGAAGAAATAAAAATAATACAGCAGATATGATTAATCTAAGCGAGAAGATTAAGCAAAGACCCTGGCTAGGATGGGGGCTTTTTGGTGCTACAATGCTGGTGGTATTCCTACTCGGTTTACTTGCCTCTTCCGTTGTAGAACGACGTGCTGAAGCGACAGTTTTTAAGGTGGCCAAGGGGGCTATAGCGAAGCATGAGTCGCGCAATCCGCTTTGGGGGGAGGTGTACCCTCTCGAATACCAGACATGGGAGAAGACAGCGAACATGGACTTTGAGAGCGAGTTTAACGGGAATAAACCCCACGATGTACTCGAAAGTAGACCTAAGATGGTGGTGCTTTGGGCAGGCTATGCATTTTCGAAAGACTACGCAGCGCCACGGGGCCACATGCATGCAATAGAAGATGTGGTTGGCACCCTACGAACGGGTAGCCCCAAAACACCCGAAGACGGTCCACAACCTGGTACCTGCTGGACCTGTAAAAGTCCAGATGTGCCGCGCTTAATGGATTCGGTAGGAATAGAGAAGTTCTATAAAACCAAATGGGGAGCTTGGGGGAGCGAGGTAGTCAATCCTATAGGATGTGCCGACTGCCACGATCCCAACACCATGAACCTAACCATTACAAGGCCTGCACTGGTTGAGGCATTTCAGCGTGCGGGAAAGGATATTACTAAGGCTACCCACTCCGAGATGCGCTCGCTTGTTTGTGCACAATGCCACGTAGAGTACTACTTTAAGGGGGATGGCAAGTACCTAACTTTTCCGTGGGATAAGGGGACGTCCGTTGAGGCCATTGAGACCTACTATGATAGCGTAAAGTTTACGGATTGGACGCACTCGTTGAGTAAAGCTCCGATGCTAAAGGCGCAGCATCCCGATTTTGAGATTTTCCAGATGGGCATACATGCGCAGCGTGGGGTGTCGTGCGCCGACTGCCACATGCCCTATAAGAGTGAGGGGGGCGTGAAGTTTACCGACCACCACGTGATGAGCCCGCTTGCCAAGATAAACAGCACCTGCCAGAACTGCCATAGAGAGACGGAAGAGACGCTTCGAAATAACGTATACGAGCGCCAACGCAAAGCCAACGAGATAAGAAATAGGCTCGAAGATGAGCTGGCAAAGGTTCATGTAGAGGCAAAGTTTGCGTGGGATAAGGGGGCTACAGAAGCGCAAATGGAGCCAGTGCTTAAGCTGCTACGTCAGGCTCAATGGCGCTGGGATTTTGCGGTGGCATCGCATGGGGCGTCATTTCATGCACCAGTAGAAATACAGCGTATCCTAAGTCATGGTATAGACAAGGCTTTGCAGGCTCGTCTTGCAGTAACCAAGGTGCTTGCCAAGAACGGCTTTACAGGTGATGTGCCGATGCCAGACCTTTCGAACAAGGCAAAGGCGCAAAGCTATATTGGTTTGGATATGGCCAAGGAGCGTGCTGCCAAGAAGGTTTTCATGGAGCAAACAGTGCCACAATGGTTGAAGCAGGCACGAGAAAAAAATAGGTTAGTTTCGACTAACTAAAGGGAAGATGGGGGCCGTAGGCGTAAGCTGCGGCTCTTGCTTCATAATTCAGAAAAGAAAATCGGATGACACAAAAATTGGGACGACCTATTTGGCAGGGCATTTGGGGGTATAAGGAGGCTTTTGTTGTATGTCTGGGGTTGGTCGCTGTGGGAATATTACTACAGCTGACCGTCGGTTGTGTTGGCAATACTCTTTTTTCCTATCCATTTAACGTACTATTCGGTGGGGCCTACCTGGTGGTGCTGGTGGTTTTACAGCTGGCTGCCGGTAAACGTACCATTATACGGTGGATGGGATCTAGCCCAACGGCTATAACGCTGATGCTGATGCTTGGTTTTACTGTACTTCTTATGGGGGTAACGCCTCAACGCAACCTGTACGAAGCGCCGCAAGGAGGCTTCGTTTCGAGAATTGGGCTCGACGCCATTTTGCATACCTGGTATTTTGCCTTTATCTTCTTCTTCTTACTCACCTCGCTGGGGCTCACAGCCGTAAAACGTTTAGTCCCCTTTCGTAAAAAAAATATTGGATTCGTACTTAATCACCTCGGACTTTGGCTTACGTTGTTTGCGGGCGTATTGGGAAGCGGCGATATTGCTCAATTAACCATGAACCTTACGGAGGGTAAGGTGGAATGGCGAGCTCAGGATAGGCAGGGTGTGGTATATGAAATGCCTATTGCAACCGAGCTGCACGACTTTACGATGGAGGAGTACCCTGCTAACCTATACCTTATAGATACTCGAACGGGGGATGCGCTGCCCAAAGAAAAACCGGTGCACCTAGCATTAGAGGATAGCCTTACTAAGGGTAATTTAGAAGGTTGGCAGATAGAGGTTGTGAGTAAAATGAACGATGCGGCGCCTGTTGCTGCCGACAAGTACGTCAGGTACATTAATATCGGATCTTGTCAAGCGGCCTACATCAAGGCTACCAGCCATGATGGACGCCAAAAAAAGGAAGGGTGGATAAGTAGCGGTAGCTTTATGTTTCCGCATAAGAGCCTTTACCTTACCGATACCCTCGGTTTGCTTATGGGAGTTCCAGAACCGAAAAAGTTTAGATCGGAGGTGACAATATACTCAAAAACAGGGTTAAGGCTTGATACCTGCATCGAAGTTAACCGCCCGGTGGTGGTGGATGGATGGACTATTTACCAGCTGGGTTATGACGATCAGATGGGGAGATGGTCGAACAAGAGCACCGTTGAGATGGTAAAGGATCCTTGGCTCAAGGTTGTTTATACAGGGTTGCTGATGCTGCTAGCTGGTGCTGTGTACCTATTTTGGATTGCCAATAAGCAAAAAAGGGAGGTGCGTAATGTGGAGTAATTTTATATATTTTTCGATTGTCGCATTAGCATGTTGGATAATTGCTACGCTCTACGCTTATCGAAGGGGTAGGACTGCTATTGTTGGAGGTATCTATTTACTAGGTTCGTTTGCTATTGCAGCGTTTATTGTTATGCTCTGGATCTCGTTAGATCGTCCGCCGCTAAGAACCCTTGGTGAAACGCGGCTATGGTACGCCTTTTTTGTTCCATTGGTTGGTGCCATTATCTACCTTCGATGGAAATTTAGATGGATTTTATCCTATACGTTGCTGCTGGCGTTGGTTTTTATTGTAATTAATATTGTAAAGCCAGAAACGCATAGCAAGGCGCTGATGCCTGCGCTTCAGAGTATATGGTTTGTTCCCCATGTAGTGGTATACATCTTCTCCTATGCTCTTTTGGGTGCGGCATCGCTAGTTGCAGCTAAGATTTTGTTTATGCAGCGTTTTGGACAACCTTCTAGGGTGGATTTGCTGCCTGTTGCCGACACCTTAGTTTATGTAGGTTTTTCTTTTCTAACAATGGGCTCTGTCTTTGGTGCACTTTGGGCAAAAGAGGCTTGGGGTCATTACTGGACATGGGACCCGAAGGAGACTTGGGCTTTTATCACTTGGTTGGGTTATTTGGTATACCTTCATTTTCGATTCCATACCCCTAAAAAGCAGGCAACCGCAACTTGGATGCTCGCATTGGCGTTTGTGGTACTTCTGGTTTGTTGGTTTGGCATCAACTACCTCCCCGCAGCACAAAATAGCGTTCATACCTATAGCCGTTAACAGGCTTTGCAGCTGCTGGCCTAAAGCGGAGAAGTTTCTTTGCGTGTAGGAGAGGTTTGGGGTGTACAGGGCAGCCGCTGAGAGCAAAAAAATGTAAAGTATACAAGTTCATATTGGATTCTTAGCGGTGGTCGTATAAAAACACGATAAGATGAGAAAATTAGCGACAGCTATACTTTTAGCGATTACAAATTTCTGCGTAGCACAGAAAACGGTAGAGTTTGCTGATTCTATCCGAAGCTGCTACCATATTCCAGAGCTCTCCTACGCGGTAGTCGATGGTAAAGCCGTGTTGGAAATTGCCGCATTGGGGAAACACTCCGTAAACCTTCCCGATACGGCAACCTTAGAAGACCGATTTCATATAGGCTCCAACACTAAGGCAATGACCGCATTTATAATTGCCAAATATGTAGAAAAAGGGAGGTTGTCTTGGAACGACAAGTTCTTTGACTATTTTCCCGAATGGCAAGCCCAAAGCAAACCCGAATATGCAAACATTACGCTGCAAGATCTGCTTTCGCATCGGGCAGGTGTACAGCCTTTTCAGGGCGAAAATGATCCTCCAATACCCAACTTCAGGGGGACAAAGCAAGAAAAAAGAAAACAATTTGGACAATTTGTCCTTGCTCAAGAACCCGTAAAGATGGATGCGCAAAATCCATTCATCTACTCGAACGCGGGGTACACCTTGGCTACATTGATGCTCGAGAAGGCAACAGGCAAAAGCTGGGAGTATTTGGTTGATAAGGTTTTTAATAGGGATTTAAAGCTAAATGTAAAGCTTTCATGGCCAGAGAACCAGAATGCAAAGGATACTTGGGGGCATTCATTCGAAAATGCAACGCTGCTACCCGTTCCTTCAAATACCACCTATCACCTCGATTATACCGAACCGGCAGGGGACATAAATATAAAGTTAAAGGACTATGTGCGGTTTATTCAGCTCAACTTGCAGGGGCTGAGCGGGCAAAATGGATATCTGACAGCAGCAACCTACCAGCATATTCACAAGGGGGTAGATTTTTACTCCTTGGGTTGGTATAACATTTATGAAAAAGGACAGGAACTTTCAACGCACTCAGGCACAGCAGGTACCTACTATACCCTTGTTCATATAGATAGAGTAGGGAAAAGAGCCTATATTATTTTCACGAATTCCTTTACCCCAGATACACAGCGAGGAGTTAGGCTTCTGATGCGAAAGCTGAAAGAAACCTACGGTCGCCAATAGCCACAAAATGGCGTAGCAGCACAATGTTGGGATGTTCAATGTCTGCTTGTCGGAACCTTCAAGGTGGAGGTGCTTTGCTACCTGTAAGGGCAAAAGATACTAGCCCAAAATTTGGGGTAGGGGGTACGGTCGTTGGGTATAGCTATATTCGTTTCAGTTAACTTTACAGGTGGTTGATGTCTATTTTATTTTGTCGATGCTGCTTGGTGTTGTACTTTTGAAATAGGAATTGGAGTCTTTACAGGCTCATTGATGTGCATGGTATAGTCAGCAACCCAAATTGCTGGCCGATGGCTGTTTAGTACACTGCGGGAAACTCTAAAGAGTAAATATAAGTTTAATATAAAAGGAATTTGGGATGAGAAATAACGTTGGTCTATTGGTGCTGGCATCGCTAGCACTCTGGGGGTGCAGTAGTCGGGTTTATGTGGATAAGGAGGAGGTGGCATGGCAACCTGCTTCATCGATGGGAGACCTAGGTCGTAGTGGGGCAACTAGCACAGCGGTAGACGGAAAGGGATATGTGGGATGTGGTAATGCGCCGGATGGCTCCTATCTTCACGATTTTTGGGCGTACGATGCCGCAACCAATAAGTGGGAGCAGAAAACCGACTATCCAGGTAAGGGTGGTCATGCAGTAACATCATTTGCCATTAACGGGAAGGTCTATTTTTGTCTTGGCTTTGCAGGTAGCAAACAGCTGTGTAACGATGTGTGGGAGTATGATCCTTTATCGAACAGGTGGAGCCAAAAGCGCGAGTTCCCAGGACAAGGGCGTTATAGCGCAAAGAGTTTTGTTATTGGTAAATATGCCTATGTTGGTACTGGTTCGTACGACAGCTCATCAGAGTACCTTGGCGATTTTTGGAGATATGATCCCGAGGTCGACAAGTGGGAGCAGGTGGCCGCTATTCCTGTTGGTCGATGTGGGGCTGTTGCCTTTTCTGTTAACGGAAAGGGGTATTGTGGACTAGGTATCGACGAGGGTGGTTCCTTTTTGAATGCACTAAAAGATTTTTGGGAGTATGATCCTGCTACTAACCAATGGAGCCAGCTGCCCGATTTCCCCGGTTTACGGTATGGCGCTTTTGGCTTTGGGCTAGGCGATGCTGGCTATGTTGGTGGTGGTTTTGATAAGCGCTACTTCTACAATGATATGTGGAGGCTTAATATCGATAGGAGATGCTGGGAAAAGGTGGAATCGCCAAGCGGTTTTGCACCTCGAATGGGTGCTACTCCATTTATTGTAAACGGGAAAGCCTACGTGGGGACGGGCGATAACTCATTGTCTATTCTATCCGATTTTTTTATATTTTGGAGCGGAATAAATATTAGATAGTATTGTTTAGATATGGTGTTGCTTGTTTCGTGCTGTGGGAGTGTTTAATACTACTGCTTTTTCTGTAAATATTTATTGGTTCACTTTTGATCTTGTAGATTTCTGCTTTGCCTTGCTTTGGAGATATCCCCAAGCGAGAACAATAGTAGTTGATGGTGTATAGGCATGTATTTGCTATAATTTTAAGGAGACTATGAAATTTAGAGATGTTATCGAAAAAAGAAAGACTATTAGAGATTTTCAAAATAAAGAAATCTCAAAGAATATTATTGATTATGCCATTGAAAACGGATTTAAAGCACCTACATACAACCATCTAAGGGAATGGGATTTTATTATTTTAAGTAGCCTTGAATCAAAATTAAAGCTGATTGAATCAGAAAATCTCGACAAAACAATAGATTTAGAAAAGCTTAAACTGCTATTCAAGGATGAAGATGATGTTATGAAGGAAATGTACCTAGATGCAATTCCGAAACAGAAAAAAATGATTCTTGAGGCACCAACAGTAATAGTAGTGGTATATAAGGCCAAAACAAGAGTGTGCGAAGCAAGTAAAATATATGATTTGAACTGTTTGGCATCGGTATGGACTTGCATAGAAAATTTGTTATTAAGCCTCGCTGAACATGATGTTTATGGAGTGACTTTCATCCCTCAAAATATTGAGTCGATTAAGAAAGGGCTGGAAGTTCCTTCCGAGCTAGAAATTGCAGCGGTAATCCCAATAGGATATATGGCTGATGATGCAAGAATTCTTAAGCAGAAACATATCAATATTGAGGAAAGAAAGCATTATGACAAGTGGTAGAGATGGCTATCAAAAACACCTACTTAAGTAGCTTGTTGAGTGCTTATTTCTCGGAAAAGCATCTTCGCTACCTTTCGGATTACAAGGTTCCAACTGGCAAAAAATAAAGGGGTGCATTGTTGTTGAGCAACCCCTGTAGGGGATTTACACACCAGGCAAAAAGTAGCCTATAGCATGCCTATTTGGTGATTTTTCTGTTATCTTGCCTATACGGTTACACGTAAATAAATCTAGTATAAACGTACCCATATCAAATGAATAGAATTCTACTTAAACGAAAAATTTATCTTGTAGCAGGACTGGCGGCGCTGTCGCTGGCGTTTTATGGCTGTTCGCTTCTTCGGCCATCTATAGTAGAGGAAAACGACGTTGTCTATTCCACAAAACGTTTCCTGCTTAGCAATATTATAATGGTAAGCGATCCTAGGTCGCCATCCATTCCTTTAGAGCAGTCTATTGTAAAGGAGATAAAGGCCAATGGTGAGGTAACCTGCACCTTTTACGACGTGCTTACCTTGAGTTCCACCAGTTTTAAGCTGAAGGATGAGGTATTTCTGATTGCTGATAGTAAGGTTTTTCCTATGACGTTGGTGGATAAGGAGCTGGAACAGGTAAAAAATATAGAGGAAAAGAAGTCTGATATTTTGAAGGCTGATTCGACCAAGGTTTCGGTGGTTACAGGGTATTCCGAGGAAAATAAAAAGGTTTATCGATTTACCTACAGGCCATCGGATGAGGTGCTTGCTGCAATTAAAAGTTCAAAGGAGCTGCTTATACGCTACTATGCTGGTCCTAAGATGCTAACAGCAACGCTAAAGGGAACCAACTTGGAGCTTATAAAGCAGCTTCTTGATAAGAAGTAATCTAACAAATTGTTTGCTGTAAGGGGGCTGTTTGATACAAATAGGCCCCTTTGTGCATTTTACGAGAGTATATATAAACCAACAGATATGAAGCTGGATGCGGTACTTTGGGACTATGATGGAACGTTGGTAAACTCCGTTCCTAAGAATATTGATATAACTAAGCAAATCCTGCTTGAGGTTGCTACCCGACTAACAGGCAACGGGCTACCAGCCTGCCTGCAAAGCGAAGCGGCCTACCATATTGCCAATCACCGGGCTAAAAATTGGCAGGAGCTGTATGTCGAATACTATGGAATGACTCCCAATGAAATGAAGGCGGCAGGCAAGTTGTGGACCGAGTTTCAGCTGAAGAATACAACGCCAGTTGCGCTATTCCCCGAAATAGAGCATACCGTAAGCCAGATAATGCTGCCGCAGGGTATCTGTTCGCAGAACTCGGCTCAAAATATCTACCATGTTCTAAGACAGGAAAACTTACATCACAAGTTTCAAGCCGTTGTTGGGTATGATGATATTCCTTCGAATGCGCAAAAACCGAATCCCTATAGCGGAGTGAGATGCTTGGAGCAGCTCTTAGATACTGTGGAGGGGAAGACAATCCTCTACGTTGGGGATCATGAGGGGGATGTGGAGTTTGCCCGCAATATGGAAAGGGAGCTGCATCAAAAGTGTAGGGTGATTGCCGTAGGTGTAAAGTACAGCGGTGCAGATATGCAGCAGTGGCACCATCGGCCCGACTTTGAGATTGATAGGCCAACGGATCTTCTTAGTATAGTTGACCGCTATAGCTAGTCTTTACGTAAACGCTCTGCTTGCTGATTGCATGCACGAGACTAGCCGCGGAGTAATTTATGCAGTTCTTAGGCTGCTGTGCCTATGTGCTATGTACAATGCTGCTTCTATAGTGCGCAAGTGCTCCTTAAAAGTGAATGTGTAGAGCCGAATATTCATCTTTTTGTAGTAAGCTTGTAGTGTAGCAGTCCGTTTGGACAAAACATACAAAATAAGGAACGCTATGAAGACAACATCCAACCATGACGAGCGAATGGCTAAAATGACGTTTGCATTGGTTTACCCTCTCTACCTTGCTAAGGTGGAGAAAAAGGGGCGGAGCAGGGAGGAGCTGCATCAGGTAATAGAGTGGCTGACGGGGTACAACGAACAGGCGCTACAGCGGCTTATTGAGGAGACGGTTACTTTTGAAGAGTTCTTTCGGAATGCGACAGTAAATGCCAATGCCTATTTGGTAACGGGTGTAATCTGCGGCTGCAGGGTCGAGGATGTCGAAAATCCATTAACGCAGCAGATACGGCGTTTGGATAAGCTGGTTGACGAGCTCGCCAAAGGTCGGAAGATGGAAAAAATATTGAGGTTAGGCTAAGGCTGATAGTGTTACTGAGAAAAGATGCGTTTAAGGTAATATATAATCCCCACGAAATGAAGAAAAACCTGCCAACCATTAAGGCCGACAGGTTTTAAGAGTATCAACTTACAGTGGAATAGGATGCAGTTTTGTATTCTTGATGTTTCTAGTTAAGCAATAGCGTATTGCCCGGGAAGTGATCTTGGATGCTTCCGATTGGCTAAAAGCTAACTTCGCATAGAATTGATAGATCACAATCCGCTAAAACAACCTCCAAACTTTTCACCTCTCCCCAATTGTACACCTCTGCCTTCGATTTTTTGTAAACCCAGTGCTTTAGAGTTTTGGTCTTATCGCATAGACCAAGAATAACGTTGTCCTTAGTGCTGGTGCTGGTTAGAGTTGCTTTGGCGTTCGTTTTGTTGCCTACAATCTTAAGGTACTCTACCAATCCGTTTACAGGCATGGCAATGCTGTACTTTTTGTTCGTCACATCGGGCTCCTTCTCTGCAATCTCATTGATGGTAGCAATGTAGTTGTTGATGGTAAACGTTCCAAAATCAGGGAAGGTTCGGGTAAAGTCCTCTATCTCCTTTAGAAGATCGTTTCTGTTTTTGCTCCTAAGCAGGTTCAGGTATGTTTTTATTTCGGCTAACATTCGGTATTTTAGGGTACCGTTTTTAACCGCTGCATCTACCGTCTTTTTTATTGCTGGATCGTTTACGTAAAGGGCGCCTAGCGATGAGCTAAAGCCACAAATGCCCCATCCTGAGTTTAGTGCTGAAAGATCTGTGATTGGACTCATAGTTTTAATTTTTTAATTGTTGATAATTGTGAGATAACAGTGCTAAATTAGTATCCAAGATGCGCTTTGACTTAAAACGGTTGAGGTATCGAATGGGGGCTATGAAATGGCCAACTAGCTGCGCTTAAGGGCTAGTAAGCAGTTTAGTGCGATAGCTAGAATGACGATATTTGAACGGTTAATGTTAACCACCAATAGGAAAGTAATGAGGAAAATTGTGCTACTACTAGCTTTGGGAGGTGTGCTGTGCGGGCTCTATTCGTGCGGCAGTAAAACCGATGCAGGGAAGGAGAGGAAGGGGCACTCTAAGGTTGAGCCGGCAAGTCCCTACCGCTTTGTTGATGTGCTACCTGTAAAATCTACTCCGTTTGTCGACTCCACCAGCTTTGATAGCTATGAGATGAAGGAGAAGCTTACTTCAGAGCAGGTCGCCCTTCTGCATCTGGACAAGATAGTTTCTAAGGATGATTTTTTATCCACCACCAGCTTTGCCCTTCGCTATCGGGTAAACCTGTCGAGCCAGTTTCAAACGGTGGTGGTGAGCTATCTTCCCAACGAGAACGAGCTCTATACGCTGTTAGTAAACTACGATAGGAGCTTCCATGTGATAGATTTTTGCCAAATAGCCTACGATGAGATTGCCGAGAACTTTCTCCGAACAGAATCTACAATTAGCAAGGATGGTATTGTAGTTACCGATCTGGAGTGCACCACCGGAACCGATGTAACTAAAGTTACCACCTACAGGGTTGCTGCCAGCGGAAAGATAAGGGCTAGCCGCTAGATGCGACTTTTTAGGACGTGGAGCCGATGTTTTACTACTTTTGCTAAATATTTTCCCCTCCAAACATGGAGATATACCAATAAGTACTAATTTGGCAGCCGCTAATGCTGGTGGAGGTAGCGTAATAGGCAAAATGTAGCAGTAGGCACAACGTATGCGTCATCCATAAAAGATGGCATACTATTTTAGCCCGATTTATACGGTATATCGTGCTGGCTAGGTTAGAAGAAAAGAGAAAAATACTCAAAACAATAAAATATCATATTGCTATGAAAATGAACGAAAAAACAGATCTTGAGCTACAAGATATTCTCGAAAATGGGAGCGAATGTGCGAGCGAAGATGTTGAAGCCGCACGTTATGAGATCGAAAAGCGAAGAAATGCACGAGGCTCCAATAATCCTGTATCAAATGAAAAAATTGATAGCCAATACTACACGCGGGTGCCAGTAGTTGGAGAGGATAATATGTCTCAATCCAATCCGGCCAACAGCATCTACCTGTTTGCTTTGATAGGTGGCTTGGTGAGGTGGATTTTAGTTGAACGACGAAAAGGGAAGAAACTTTACGAAGTTGTTATCGAGAAGGATAAGTACAAGAATTCGCTGGTGTTCCTACTGCTAATAATTCTGCTGGCATCTGTTATAACCTTGGTTTCAGTATTTGAATAATAATTTCGGTAGTAATACCTTAGAGCAATTCGAAGCACAATGCTTATGATTGGAAAATGCTGATAAAGGATGGGCATATTATATCCGATAGCTTTAAATAGAAAGACTTACGGTATAACGAAATGTGCTAGGCGACTTGTTGAAAGAAATACCAGATTGATTTAGCAATTCGTAAATTTGTATTGGTTAAATACGTGCTGATTACTAATTGGTTTAATCGATAAAAAGGACGAAGTATGTTTGCTGTAGAACAAATAGAGCAAGCCCACAGCAGGGTGAAATCGGGTGCAGACTTTCCTGAGTACATTAGAGCATTAAAGCAAATGGGCGTAGTAGGTTTTGAAACATGGGTAGCCGATAGCCACACCGAGTACTTTGGCGAAAACGGTTATAATACAAAATCATTACCTCAGTATGCCAATATGGAAATAGCCGAAAATTGCAGTAAGGATCAATTTTCCCATTACCTGAAAATACATCAGCAGGGAGAAACCGATTATCATACATTTTGTAAGCATTGTGCCCAAACAGGAATTGAAAAATGGGCTGTTTGTCTCGAAGAAATGACCTGTACCTATTACGATAAGATCGGAAACAAGGTTTTGGTAGAGCGAATACCACAATAAAACGCGACCTATGGTGGGGTACCCTTTGTATAATGTCGGGTACCATAGCATAGCGGTGAGTAGCGGTTAAAGAACGCATTTGCGGGGTAGGGGCGCTATTCGATAAAAGCTTACTAATTGATATATTTGCCGACCACAGAAACTCATATGGGCAGTACCGATTTTGTAGATATTTATAAGGAGCGAATACATCAGGCTGTTGATTATATTTCGGAGCATATATCAGAAGAGATTCCATTAGAGAAGCTGGCCGCGGTTGCTTGCTTCTCTCCATTTCATTTTCATCGTATTTTCTCAGCCGTTTTGGGCGAAACACCCCGCGACTACATAGAGCGTTCGCGTATGGAGCGGGCGGCCAAGCTTATTTGCCTTAACCAGAATATTGCTATTGCGGATATTGCCTCTTCATGTGGCTTTTCATCGGCATCGTCGTTTTCTAGGGCCTTCAAAAAGCATTATGGTGTAGCACCCTCCCTATACCTTCAAAAACATAAGGAGGTGCACCATACATTTACGGAGCAGCAGCTTGTTGCAAAAGCGCAAAGTCGGCTACGAGACTTTTCGTTGGTAGAGATAAAAAGGCTGCCAGATTTTTATGTTGCCTACACGCAGGTTATTGAGAGTTACGCAACAGGTATCCCAAAGGCTTGGAATCGGCTGTTTCAGTTTTTGCAGCCAAGGGACTTAATAGCTGGAGATGTTACCCTTCTGGGAATTCCCTATAACAACCCGGGTATAACACCGCGCGAAAAATGCCGCTATAGAGCTTGCATTACGGTACCTAGGGAGATGATTCTTTCGCGAGGAGATGTTAAAACGACTCATCTGAAGGAGGCGCTTTACGCCATTTACCACTTTAAGGGTACCCGCGAGGATGTTTGGGAGGCTTACGCTTTCTTTTATGGCGAATGGCTTATTCAGAGTGGATATATGCCCGACGAGAAGCCGCTAATTGAGCTCTACCCGCTGTCGCTGATGTCCGACTGCTCTCAAAATGAGCTTATGTACGATATTGCCATTCCGATTGTCCCTATGGGTAGGTATTAAAAGTTGGAGGCTTTATCGGAGATGTGGGGTAAAAGCTAAGAGGCTACCAACGTAGGTGTCATCATTCATGCGCTGCGGGTTGGCAGCTGCCGCCAGAATCCATTATCGATTTTATTCGCTAGCCGTATCGGATGTTCTGATGAGTTGCAACTATTGTAGTGCGCAACGCTTTGGCATGTGGATTCAACCTTTGTGTAACCTCTTACCTTCTGACTTATGCTATTGGCATATCGCTATTGGGCCATTGCAGGCTTCTTATATCGGGCTGCGAACTTATTGCGTATCTCCTTTTCGTTAACTCCAGACATGGCAACAATGCCACATGCGAGCGCCGCCATGCATAGGATAATAAGCCACATCGTTGATACATGAAGCAGGTTACCCAGCACAGAGGTGGATATCACGCCGCCCATAATCTGAAAGAATTCGAGGCTCGATATTAGCACCCCCATCTGAGCGGCAGGAAAGAATGCTTGAGGTGCCATATTCATGGTGGGGAAGTTAAGGCCTACGCCAAGTCCTGTAAGCAAAATCCCCAATACCAGCATCCCCATTGGAATATTTTGGCCGTATACCAGCAGCGGAATAAGCCCCGCTATGGATATGCTGAAGTTTACTATTGCCTGTAGCCTAAACCGCATCCATTTCGATGCAATAAAACCACCGCTCATTCCACCAGCCACAATGGCCAGCGACATTGGTAGCATTACCATGCCCGAGTAGGTAGCACCTTTGTGCTGTACAATTTGCAGCAGGTAAGGAACGTATAGAATTATGCCGAATAGGGTAACGTACCCCATTGCTGCCGAAAATGAGGCTCTTCGAAAAACTCCATTTCTGAGCATTTCAACGGGTAGTAATGGCGATTTCGAGTAGCGTTCTACTTTTATAAACCCGATGAACATCAGCAGCGAAAAGAGTAGTAGCGAGATGGTAACCGGAGATGTCCAAGGGAGCAGCTTACCACCTTCTGCAAAGCAGAGCAGGAATGGGAATAGGGCAAGCAGAAATAGCGTAATCCCATTAAAATCGACCTCGTTACTGCTGCCTGGATGCTTGATAAGCGGTAGCTGCCTTTTTAGTAGAAGGAAAGATAGCATCCCAACGGGAATGTTGATGTAAAAAATCCAGTGCCACGAGAGGTAGTCGGTAACAACTCCGCCCACTACCGGACCAAGCATGCTGGCTAAGCCATGCATAGCGACGAGCATGCCGATATACTTTCCTCGCTTTTGTGGCGGAAACAGCTCGGCACAAATTATGAATGCGCTCGATGCCAAAACACCTCCACAGGCTCCCTGTAATCCGCGAAAAAGAGTCAGCATCGGCATATTTACCGCCAACCCGCAAAGCGACGATGTTAGCATAAACAGCCCGATGCCCCAAAGGGCTACAACTTTTCGGCCAAGCACGTCCGAGAGCTTACCAGCAATTGGAATAACCACGGTAGAAAAGAGCAGATACGATGTAAACGGTAGCGAGTAGTGGCGTAGCCCCTGTAAGTCGGCAATAATCTTGGGCATGGCAGTTCCTACAATCGAGTTGTCGAGGGCCGATAAGAATAGGCAAAGCATTAATCCGGCCATCGTAGCAGGAATGTTCCTGACAGAAATCTGAGCATCCATTTTAGTTGGTAATTATTATGCCGCAAATCTATTGTGCGACGAAAAAAATGGCTTGCCGATTCTTGCTATTCACTTGACAATTCTTGCTAAATGTAGGAATGGCTTGTCCTAAATTGGGACTTTGGTTTTAGCGTTGAATCTCCAATTGAATGCCCAACTAGATTAGTTTTAGCGTTTAATCTCCAATTGAATGCCCAGCCCGATTGGTTTTAGCGTTTAATCTCCAATTGAATGCCCAACCCGATTGGTTTTAGCGTTTAATCTCCAATTGAATGCCCAGCTCGATTAGTTTTAGCATTTAATCTCCAATTGAATGTCCACCCAAATTGGTTTTAGGATTCAATTGCCAATTGAATATCCAACTCGATTGGTTTTAGCGTTCGATTGTCAATTGAATGCCCAGCTGATTCTGCGATATGGATAAGCCCTAATGTTAGTGCTGCAAAGAATCTGTAAGCATACAAAAGCACGACGCTTTGTTGAGCGGAGGGAAAAGGGGGAAAGTTGGTGCTATCCCTTTTCGCTTATTTGAGTAAGTAGCTCCTCGTTAAGAACGGTAATTGTTTTTCCGTTGAGGTCAATTATTCTTTCGTGATGAAAGTCGGAGAGTATTCGGCTTGCATTTTCGCGCGTAGTCCCCGAGAATTCGCCCAACTCCAGCCTCGAAATGGGTAGGGTAAATGTTTTGCTGCCATAAATTTCCTTGTAGAAGTATACAAGGCTTTCGGCAATTCGTCCCGTGGCTTGCTTTTTAGAGCTATTAATGTAGCTATGAAAGTTCTTGAGCTCGTTTTGGCTTAAATCTTTTACAATTTGAAAGGCAAAGTCGCCATTTGAGTAGAAGAAGCTTTTAAAGGTTTCCAGATCGAGAAAGCATACAGCCGAATTTTCGAGCGCTGTAGCCGAAAAATGGTTGATCTTATCGCTAAAGTTGCTTGGGAGGCATAGGTACCTGGGGCCTCTTATAATTCGCTTAATTTTTTCTACCCCGTTTTCGTTCATGTGGATTTTAACCACGCCCGATTTAAGGTAGGCTACGTTGGTGGATAGAGCATTTTGCTTGACAACGTTTTCGCCAGCCTTAAAGTAGACCTCTGCGCATCCTTTGCCAAGGAGTTCAAGCTCCTCGTCTTTTAGTTTCTCTGTAGCGGGAGATTTATACGAACAAACTTTACACTTATGCATACGCCTGTTAGGGATAGATGAAAGCACAAATGTATAAGAATGTGCGAAATGTCACATCCTGATATAACTTCTTGTACACCTTTTTTGATCGAATAGGTAGAAAGATGCTATTCCTTTGTGTAATTCTCAAAAACTAAAGGAAGATGGAAGACAAGCTCGTAATTATCAGTACCAATGGTCCAGAAAATTCAGAAAAGGCAACCCTCCCATTTGTGCTGGCAACAGCCGCTCAAACGGTAGACGTAAAGGTGGTGGTAATTCTGCAGGCAAATGCCGTGATGGTTGCCAAAAAAGGCGAGGCAGAGGCAATCTGTGCTCACGGCTTTTTACCCTTAAAAGGACTTATTGATACTTTCTTGGAGCTGGGCGGGGAGCTGCTGCTGTGTACACCCTGCGTAAGGGAAAGGGGAATTGGAACACAGGAGCTGGTTGAGGGGGCTGTTTCAATAGCAGCTGGGACGGTGGTTACCGAGGTGCTTTCGGCAAAATCGGTAGTAACCTACTAGGATGAATTTAGGGCTTATGGCCACACAATAAACAAATAAAGTAATAACAGGCAAAAATGGAATCAGAAGTAACAAACCAGCTAGCGCAGCTACAAAAAGAGCTCGAAGCCTTAGGTAAAAAGGTGTCGATGCTAGAAAATAGCCGCAAGGATCAGCTGTCGATTGCCGTTGTATCGGGAGACTTCGATAAGATTTTGGCATCGATGGTGATTGCGCTTGCCGCAGCTGCAAACGATACGCAGGTGAAGCTTTTCTTCTCGTTTTGGGCGCTATCGGCGCTTCGCGATGAGAAGAAAAGAGCAAACGGGAAAGATTTTATCTCAAAGATGTTTGGGGTAATGCTTCCGAAGGGACGAAATAAGCTCGGCTTATCGAATCTAAACATGATGGGGATGGGCCCTGTGATGATAAAGTACCTGATGAGAAAGAAGAATGTGCTTTCTATCGACAGAATGTTTAAGGAGGCTGCAGAGCTTGGTATCGAAATCACCATCTGCGAAATGTCGATGGACTTGATGGGCTTTAAGAAGGAGGAGATAATCGATTATCCGAACCTGAGGTATGCCGGAGCCTCAACATTCGTAAACGAAGGGCTAGAAAGCAGCATGCAGCTCTTCATATAACATTAATTCAACAACATAAAAACTAGAAAAGTCATGACAAACGAAGAATTATCAGCTTTAGGCGTAGCAAAGTCGGTTGATGCACGAGGCACCGCATGTCCAGGTCCACTATTGGAGGCCAAAAAAGCTATAGGAACAATCGCTTCTGGCGAAGTGATGGAAATTCTATCGGCCGACGAAGGTACGCGTGTAGATATTCCTAAGTGGTGCACCAAGCAGGGGCACGAGTATCTAGGAACCGTAGAGGAGAATGGGTACTACAAAATCTTTATGAAGAAAAAGTAGAACTAAAATCATGGCAAATCCAGTAAAAAAGAGTGCCAAGATATTGGTGTTTTCCACCGAAAAAATATCAGATCCCGCCATTGATATGGCGGGATTGCTTAAGCTGCACTATCCCCCTAAAGTATACACAATACCTCTGCGCTGTTCGAGCGGTGTTAAGCCACGCTGGATTTTGCACGCATTTGAGCAGGGGTTCGATGGCGTTTTTATAGCTGCCGATGGTAGCGACTGCTCGTATGGGGAGTCGTGTACCGAGAAGACAGGCCATTTGGTTGGTAAAACTCACGAGCTGATGAAGGAGAGAAACATTGAGCCAGCCCGTTTGCGTATGGCCGCTCTGTGCTCGGTATGTAGCGAGTCGTTTGTAAAGCAGATGCGGACTTTTAACGACTACCTTTTGTCAATTTCAAATAAGTAGGTATGCAGGAAAATATAAAAAAATCTCAATACGATGCCCTTGTAATTGGAGGAGGTATTGCCGGGGGAGAAGCAGCGCTTAATCTGGCAAATAACGGTTATAAGGTGCTTGTCGTTGAGAAGGATTTGACTATTGGGGGTAAGATGATCTTGTTGAGTAAGGTTTTCCCTACTTTAGATTGTGCGGCTTGCATTACGACCCCTAAGGTTTCTGAAATTTCTCGCCATGCGGGAATTACGATCTTTACAAGCAGTGAAGTCACCGCCGTAACAAAGAATAACGAGGGGCGATTTGTGGCTAGTGTTACCAAGCGACCTCGCTATGTGGTTACCGAAGATTGCACCGGATGCCAGCTGTGCGAGCAGGCTTGTCCGGTTAATGTACCCGATCAGTATCAGCTGGGGCTGATAGGTCGTAAGGCGGCATTTATTCCCTTTAACATTGCTAGTCCCAGAGTTGCAGCAATTGATATAGATAATTGTACGCTTTGTGGCGCATGCGAAAAGGCTTGTCCGACCAAGTGTATAGATTTTACCCAAGAAACAGAAGAGTATAGCATCGAAGCCAAAACGGTAATTGTGGCAACGGGGTTTAATCTATTCGACCCGTTAAAAATGCCCCGATACGGTTATGGAAAGATGAAAAACGTTATAACCTCCATGCAGATGGAGCGTCAGCTGGCGCCTACGCGTCCATTTAATACAATACTACGCCCCGGCGATGGAAAGGTACCCGACAAGATAGCATACGTCCTATGTACCGGATCTCGCGATGCATCGGTTGGTAATCCTGTTTGCTCGCAGATCTGCTGCATGTACTCCATAAAGCAAGCGCAGCTGCTAATGGGAGCCCTCCCAATGGCTGATATTACCATTTACTACATCAACATACGTTCGTTTGGAAAGGGCTTCGAGGAGTTTTACGAGCAGGCTAAGGGTATGGGGGTAAACTTCGTGAAAGGTAAGATTGGCACCATTACCGAAAAGGAGAATGGTAATCTAATTCTAAGATATGAAGACATCAACGAAGGTGTAGTGAAAGAGGCGGAGCACGATATGGCGGTACTATCGGTTGGCGTATTGCCAAACGAAACGCCATCGGCATTATTTAAAAATAGAGAGCTTAAGGTTGATGCGCAAAAGTTTGTATATCAGCCCGAGGTGTTGGTTAGCCCTGCACGCACCAGCATCGATGGTGTTTTTGTGTCGGGAACGGCATCAGGACCTATGGATATTCCGGATTCGATACTATCAGCAGGATCTGCAGCAGCCGAAGCTATCAGCTACTTAAACTCGAAACCATGAAAAAAAAGATAGGCGTATATATCTGTCACTGTGGTGGCAATATTTCCGATTATGTTGATGTTGAAAAGGTGAAGCAGGCGGTAGGCGAGGAGAATATCGTATTTCTATCCAAAACTACCGTATTTGCCTGTGCCGACTCCAACCAAAAGGAGATGGTTGATGATATTAAGAGTAACGAGCTCGACGGCGTGATTGTAGCCTCTTGCTCCCCTAAGCTGCATCAAACCACCTTTAGAGCGGTTACCGAACGCGCGGGGCTTAACAAGTATAGCTACGTACACGCCAACATTCGCGAGCAGGTGTCGTGGGCGCATTCCGATATGAAAAGGGAGGCAACAGAAAAGGCTATTCAGGTGGTGAAGGCGGCCATCGCAAAGGTGGAGTATGCAGAATCGCTAGATCCCATTAAGATAAAGTCGGAAAAGGCGGTGGCTGTTATTGGAGCCGGCTTGGCAGGGATGAAGGCTGCGCTGGAACTCTCAAAAATGGGTAGTCAGGTTTATCTTATCGAGCGCGATCATTTTGTAGGTGGACGAGTGTCTCAGTGGGATTCGATGTATACAAGCAACGAGTCGGGCAGTAAACTTATAGAAAAGCTTTACTCCGAAATTCGTAGGCAAAATAGCATAACCTTGTTTACTGGTGCCGAGCTGGTAAGCAATGCGGGTAGCATCGGAAACTTTACGCTTTCCCTAAGGGTTAGCCCTCGTTTTATCTCCCATAAATATAGCCGCGAAGAGGTTGCTAAGGCGGTTGAGGTTTGTCCAGTATCGGTTGACGATGAGTTTAACTTTGGTATAACCAAGCGTAAGGCAATCTACCCCGCGTTGGCAGATGTATATCCTCAACAGCCTGCAATTGATATGGCGAATTGTACCCGTTGCGGTAGTTGCGAAAAGGTTTGTAGTAGCATCAGCTTATCTCAGGATCAGGAGACGATAAATCTTAACGTGGGATCTATTCTGATGGCTACAGGTTTCGATCCCTATAAGCTGCAGATTGGAGAGTTTGGGTATGGAGATGTGGATAATGTAATTACTCTTCCCCAGCTGAAACGGCTCATCTCATTGAGCAACGGAAAGCTAACTTATAAAGGTAAGCAAGTCGAAAATATAGCCTACATATACTGTGTAGGAAGCCGTCAGGCTGAAGGTGAAAACAAGTATTGCTCGAGATATTGCTGCACCTCAATTATTCATACAGCAATAGAGGTTCGTAGTAAGTTTAAGAATGTAAACAACTTTCATTTCACTCGTGGTATACGAACATACGGAAAGCAGGAGCTGCTTTATCGGGAAGCAAGTAGCAATGGAGATATCTTTTTACAGTCGTATGAAGATGATCTGCCTGTAGTAGTCGTAGAGCACGGAAGAACGATTGTTCGTATAAACGACATTCTTTCGAATAGGCGTGAGCTGGAAGTTGAAGCCGACCTTGTGGTATTGGTTACAGGAATGACTCCTCGTGAAGATAACTCGGTTGGCAGTTTGCTTAAGTTGCCGAAGGGGCGCGATAAGTTTTTTAATGAGATTCACATGAAACTTCGTCCTGTGGAGACGGTGATAGATGGAATTACCATTGCAGGAACCTGTCAGGGGCCAAAAAGTGCGATGGAGACAGCCAACTCTGCGCTTTCGGCTGCCGCAAAATCTTACTCGTACGTAAGCAAAGGCGAACTGGAGATGGAGCCTATTATTGCAGTGGTAAACGAGAAGCAATGTACATGGTGTACCGCATGTACCGACGTATGTCCATTTAGCGCGATAGACAAAGTGGGGGATGCTGATAGATCGTTTGCTGTAATAAACAGCTCGGTTTGTAAAGGCTGTGGCATGTGCCTACCTGTTTGTCCTACCGATGCAATTGAGTTGCTCACCTTCTCGAACCAAGAAATAGAGCGAATGATTGACACCCTTGCCAACGATTAAATCCGAATTATATGGAAATTGAAAAAGGTAAGACCGTAAAATATATGAGGGAGAAGCGGAAGGCTTCATCTGAGGTAATCGAAAATCTCAAAGAGTTTAATAGAGTAAAGAAAAGCATCCTAGAGGCGATGGCCGAGGAGGAAAAAACTATTGCTCAGCTTTCAGAACAGCTAGGTATGCCTAAGCACGAGGTGCTCTACCATGTAACATCTTTGGTGAAGTTTGGCTTCCTAGAGGTAGGAGAGATTGATGATATGGACGAGTACTATTCCTATAAAATTAAGAGGTGATGGCTAAGATAGAACCTGGATTAAAAAAAGAGCTGGAGAAGTATGGAGCCGTAGATTTTACGGCCTGCTACAACTGCGGAAACTGTACTGCGGTATGCTCTTTATCTACCGAAGAGAACTCTTTCCCTCGTGAAATGGTTCGTTGCAGTACGTTGGGATTGCAGGATGATATCAAGTCTTCGCTTAAACCTTGGCTTTGCTACTACTGTGGAGAGTGTACGACTCATTGTCCTCAGAATGCGAATCCAGGTGAGTTGATGATGTCATTACGTCGGTGGCTTACTGCAAAGTACGACTGGACAGGGCTCTCAGGCTTACTCTATAAGTCGTTACCTGTTTCTATTGCGGCTATGGTAATAACGGCATTAGGTGTAATCGGATTAGCTTACTCTCAGAACTTTAATCAGGATGCGATTATGCACTTCGGACATTATTTCGAGATGTTTGCTATTGGGACTGTTTTTGCGGTTATTCTACTGCCTAACCTAGTTAGAATGTGGTGGTATGTGATAGGGAAACCGAAAGTGTCGGTTAGTACGAAGACCTACCTTACGGCGTTTAAGGATCTTATAGTACATATGTTTACCCAAAAAAGAGCTTTAGGATGCGATGATAACCAAAAAAGATGGTTTGAGCATTTGATCTTAGTCGTAGGTTATCTATCGCTCTTATTCACAACGGTATTTCTGGATTGGTTTAAGTCGGAAAACCTTTTTGTAATCTTGCTCGGTTACATTCAGAGTACCGTTGTTTTTGTTGTTACCTTCGATTTTGTTGGAGGACGCATAAAAAAGAATAAAGAGGTGAATAAGCATTCACAACCTTCAGATTGGATGTTTGTGGTTTGGCTTTTTCTAATGGGACTTACGGCATTTCTGGTTAGGCTATTTATCGACTTCGATATTATAGAAAGCAACTTCTGGATGTACCTGTTTCATTTTATGGTGCTGGTACAATGGGCTGTAATTATTGTTCCATTTGGTAAATGGACGCATTTCTTGTACCGCTCATTTGCCATGTATTTTGAGGCGTTAAAGCAAACAAAGTAAGTTCCCATAATTAATTGCCTGTTATTAGTGTAAAGAGGTTGGAACGGAGTAATTCCGATGGCCAACCTCTTTTTTATGTAATGACAGCGATAAAAAAAGACAGCACCGTAAAGTGCTCTCTTTTTATTTATGAGATAGTTATAGAGAAGCTGTAATGGGCAACTGTATGTGGATGTTGGAGGAGGGGACACGGATATCCACCCATTCTCTAAGTTTTTTTAAGCCAATAGGCGTGCAGTATCCTTTAAGGAGGTAGTATATTACGTTATTCTGTTGCTGTTGCGTTTCGAAAGAAGGCTTTAACAGGCAGTTAGATCGGGTAGTAATGCTTAATCCCGAAAGATACATTTGGCTTGCAAGCAGGGTGTTGAGATCGGATTCGAAGATGAATAAGCTGGTTCCCTTTTTAAAGAGAAATTGGGCAATTTCTACAAGATTGTCTAGGTGCTTCAAATAAACTTGTAAAAGAGCGTCCTTTTTTGCGGATAACCCGCTTTGCTCTATTAAGAAGTTGACATCGTTGTAGGTCTTTTTTATAACGTTCCCTACCATGATTAATGAAGATATGGGGTCTGGTTCGCTGCTCAGGTTGGCGCGTATTTCGCCAATTTTATGCATTAGATGGTAGTCTATTACACTTTCTACCAGATGCATTTTGCTATCGAAATGGTTGTATAGCGTTTTTTTAGACACGCCAAGCTGCTCGACAATCTCCTCTACCTTGAGATTCCCGGTGGCGGAATTCAATAGTATTTGGGTTATCTTTTCGACGTAGTAAATTTTCTTCGATTTCATTAGCCGTTAGTTTATTCGAGGTTGCTTTTTTCTACAGCTACAATGTTTGCCTTAATAAGGTAGCCATCTTCGTCGCAGAGAGTTTGGTTATATCTATTGATGTGCTCAAATGTGGCCTCTGCCTTCTCGTTGCTGGTAAAGCATACAAATAGGGTGGAGCTGGTGTGCTCCTTCTCAATTCCAAACCAGCCGTCTTTCAGGTTGGTCGTTTGGTTATCGTCAAATTCGGCTGCTGTTATTGTGCTGTACATGCTTACACCCTCTTTTTTCAGGATGCTGGTTACCTGCTTTTGATCTTCGGTAACGCATGAGATTATTAGTAGCTTCATGTTTGTAGTGTGTTTAGGATAAGATAGAGGGCGCTGCCTGTTTGTAAGATTGCTATTCATTTTTTGTTGGCGGCACCCTCTAGATACTTATTGGTATTTATTTCTAACCATTCGGTAGTATAGTAGAGGAACAACCACCAGCGTGAGGAAGGTGGAGGTTACGGTTCCTCCAATTAGGGAGATTGCCAATCCTTGGAAAATGGGATCGAATAGGATGATAATCGCACCTAGGGCAACAGATCCTGCAGTTAGCAGAATGGGGGTTGTACGTACGGCTCCCGATTCTATGATTGACTGCTTTAGGGATATTCCTTCATTGAGCCTAATGTTAATAAAGTCGATAAGGAGTACGGAGTTTCTTACCATTACCCCTGCAAGAGCAATAAAGCCAATCATCGAGGTAGCGGTAAAGTAGGCGCCAAGGATCCAGTGTCCAAGTATTATCCCTATTAGCGATAACGGAATAGGAGCAAGCATGATGACGGGGGCTCTAAAGTTTTGGAACCAACCGACAATGAGCATGTATATAACTACAATGGCTACCACAAATGCAATTCCTAGATCGCGGAAAACATCGTAGGTAATTTGCCATTCGCCATCCCATTTAAGGCTGAAGTTACTTTCGCTTTTTGGTTGTTGGCTATACTCTTCCTTTAGGGTGTACCCATCTGGAATCTTAATGTCTTTTAGTTTCTCCGACACTTTTGTCATGGCATAGAAAGGGCTTTCGAGCTTGCCAGCCATATCAGCAACAACGTAAACCACCCTTTTTTGATCTTTGCGGAAAATGCTTTTATCTTTAATCTTGTTGGAAATAGTCACAAAGTCTCCAACAGGGAGTAGGTTGCCGTTTTGGCTCATGACCTTGAGACCCTTAAGGTCTTCCAAGTTCGACTTGTCGCTATCTGCTAGCTGCAACCGGATGGGAATGGGCGAGAAGTTTTCTGGCCTATTTAGCTTCCCAAGCGTTTGACCCGAAAGTCCAGCATTAAGGGTGCTCACTATTTGGGCAGGGGCAATCCCACTTCGTAGCGCCTTTTCCTTATCAATATCGAAGAAGTATTCCGGCTGGTTATCCTCTACCATCCAGTCGATATCAGCCATCCCTTCGGTGCTGGCAAAAAGTGTTTTTACTTGTCGGGCAATTTCTATTTGCTGGCTATACTCTGGCCCGTACACCTCGGCCACTACTGTTGATAAAACAGGAGGCCCTGGAGGAACTTCAACAATCTTGATGTTAGCGTTGTATTTTTTGGCAATTGCCTGTATGGAAGGTCTCATTGACTTAGCAATGTCGTGGCTTTGAAGGCTACGTTCCGATTTGTCGATAAGGTTTACTTGTATGTCTGCTACGTTATCGCCTTTACGAAGATCGTAATGTCTAACAAGGCCATTAAAGCTGATAGGGCCCGCCGTGCCAATATAGTTTTGATAGTTCTTAACAAGCGGTTGGCTGCCGACATACTGGGCAACTTCACGGGTTACGGCAGCAGTACGCTCAAGCGTTGTACCTTCTGGCATATCCACCACCACCTGAAACTCATTCTTATTATCGAAAGGAAGCATCTTAAGTGCTACACTTTTGGTGTAAAAAAGCATCATGGAGCCAATAAGCACGATGATGGTTCCAACCATGAATACCCATCGGTATTTTCTTGATTCTAGTAAGGGATTAATGGTGGCCCTGTATAGTTTGTACATTGGCGACTCTTCGAGTTGCGTGCTGCTATCTTTTTTCTCCTTTTTTGATATGTGCTTGAGGAAAACATAGCCAAGATAAGGAGTAAGCGTTAGGGCAACTATCAGAGAGAACATCATGGCAATAGATGCGCCGATTGGCATTGGACTCATGTAAGGCCCCATCATACCTGTTACAAACGCCATTGGAAGAATGGCTGCGACAACGGTAAATGTGGCAAGGATTGTTGGATTTCCCACCTCGTTGATAGCGTAGATTGCCGCCTGATAAAATGGCAGCTTGCGCATTTTAAAGTGGCGGTGCATGTTTTCTGCGATTATGATGGAGTCGTCCACTACAATACCTGTAATGAATACTAGCGCAAAGAGGGTTATACGGTTTAGGGTATACCCCAAGAAGTAGTATACAAATAGCGTTAAGGCAAAAGTAACGGGAACAGAAAGGAATACAACCAGTCCGCCTCTCCATCCCATAGCCAGCATCACAAATAGCGTTACTATAACGATGGTTATAAAGAGATGTAGCAGCAGTTCCGACACCTTGTGGGAAGCCGTTTCTCCGTAGTTGCGGGTTATATCAATATGGACATCGTCAGGAATAAGCTCCTTTTTTAGGGAGTTTACTTTGTTTATTATCTCATCGGATAGGTGCATGGCATCCGCACCTGCTTTTTTTGCGATGGATAGGGTTATGCCTTGGTATTCAGAAGGGTATTTGCTTAGGCTGTCGGCTGCTCCTTTTCCGTATCCAAAGTAGACGTATTGGCTTGGGGTAGAGGCTGCATCTTCTACGTTTGCAATCTGCTTAAGATAAACAGGAAATTGGCCGTTAGCACCTACAATAATGTTACCCACCTCTTCGGCGCTAGCAAGAAAGCTTCCTGTGACAACAGAGAATGCAGTGTCAGTCTTTAAAAGAGTTCCAGAAGACTGTTGGCTATTGCTGGCCTGTATCTGACGGGCTATGCTGAGAATGTCCACCCGGCTACCTTCCATCTTATCTTTGTCGGGGGTGATTCTAACTTCCTGACTTCTGCCACCGATAATCTTTATGTCCGAAACATCGCGAACTTTTTTTATTTCATTAGCCAATACTTCCGATAGCTTTCTTAGCTCGTAGTCGCTGTACTTTTCGCTCCATAGGGTAAGGCCAAGTACAGGAACATCGTCGATGGAACGTGTTTTGATAAGCGGCATGGATATGCCTTGCGGCATCTTATCCATGTTCTTCATTATTTCGCTGTAGAGCTTCACTAGCGAGCGTTCTACATCCTCGCCAACGTAGAATTGTACTGTTAGCATGGTTTGCTCGTTCATGGAGGAGGAGTAGACGTGCTCTACGCCCTTGACGTTAGATACCACCTTTTCGAGCGGAGCTGCTACCTTCGTTTCTACTTCAGTAGGGGAAGCTCCTGGATAGGCTATAAAGATATCAGCAATAGGTATTGATATCTGAGGTTCTTCCTCTCTGGGTATTAGGTAGGTGCTGTATGCACCAGCTACCATTATGGCAACCATCAGCAGGATGGTAAGCTTCGATTTTATAAAGGTACTGGCGATGCGACCTGATAATCCTTCTTTCATGGTGTACTATTTTATCGTCACAGGAGCTCCGTTATAAAGCTTTCCATTCGATTGAACAATGATTTTTTCGTTGGCTGCAACGCCGGATAGGACTTCGATATTTGATCCGTAGCTTTTTCCTAGCCGTATCCATCGCAGAAGAGCAGTGCCGTTAGTGCTGATGGTATAAACGCCTGTAAGCTGATCCTTACGAACGATGCTTGATTCTGGAATTAGTATTAGGTTCGCTTTTTGGCTAATAGCGGATGGTTTTCCTTCTATGGTGACGTTGGCGTACTGTCCAGAGAATAGGTTACTCTTTTCGGAAGAGGGTACATTAACCAGTATGTCGTATTGGCCACCTGAGTATAGCGATGAGGTGCTTAGTTCGTCGATCTTGGCTTTAAAAGTTTTGTTTATCGACTTAATGAATACCATAACAGGGTTGCCCTGTTTGATATTTCCTATAGAACTTTCGGGTAGTATGGCCTTTATTTGAAATACACCTTCTTGTTCAACGGTAAGAATGGGCATTCCAGGGGAAGCCATAGAGCCTTGGTCGGCCAGCTTTTGAGTTACAGTTCCTGCGAAAGGAGCGCGTAGTTGGGTGTAGGTTAGCATTGACGAAGCCTCGTTTCGCATCTGTTTGGCTGCCTCTAATCTCGACTTGGCGGAGGTGTATTGCAATTTCATGTTCTCCAACTCTTTTGTTGAGGCGCTTTGCTGATTATACAGCTGCTGGAAGCGTTCGTAATCCTTCTGGGCATTCGAGAATGCGGCATCAGCTTCGGCCACCATCGCCTGTGTCTGTGCCTTTTTGGCTTGGATATCTTGGCTCTCGATAGAGGCGAGAAGTTGTCCTTGTACTACATGGTCGCCCACTTTTGCGTGTATTTTGGTGATATAGCCCATTAGCTTTGTGCTGATGTTGGCGACCTGTTTTGCTTCCACTTTTCCGCTAACCTCGAAGTTGGAATTTTGGTTGGACGAAGGATAGCCTACCTCTACAGCAATAGGGGTGGATTTGGAGGACGTGTTCTCCTGCGAAGCATTGGAGCACGAGCTAATACCTGCAACCATAGCAACGCTACTGGTAATTGCTGCTATGAATCTAAGTTTTGCTTTCATTGTTATATTTGATTTTACTTTATGCATGAGATGCTAGTTGTTAACAGAGGCCGTAAGAAAAAGAAGGTACGCTTGGGTGATATTTCGTTCTAGAATAGCCTGCTGAAGGTTGAGCTGTTGTTGGGCTAACTGTGATTGTGCTTGCAGGATGTCTGTCGTATTTACCAACCCCTTTTCGTACCTGTTGCGAAGAATGCGTAAGGATTCCTCCGATTGCTCTACGGCTTTTTTTTGCTGAATAATCTTGGTTTTGGCATCGTTTATGCCTCTTTGCGTTTTGGCAACCTCAAATGCGGCCTGTTCTTTTTGTTGAGCAAGTTGAACTTCTAGCTTGTTGGTTGTAAAACGTCTTTCGTTTATTTGATGTCGAGTCTGTAATCCATTAAAAATGTTCCATGAAAGTTGTACGCCAGTAAGGTAGGAGCCCGACCCGAGATTTTTAAGGTTTGGATTGTTGTACTGATAGGATGCAAATGCATTTATGCGAGGTAAAAAGTTTGCTTGGCTCGATTTTACGGTCATTTGTGAGGCCTCTATGGCGTTGGATAGCGCGATAAAGTCGGCACGGTTATCAGATAGCTGCGTGCTACCGTTGTTTGGGGCGTTTTCCCATTCGCCGATGGGGCTGTAGGTTGTACTAGAGGTGGCTCCAAGAAAGAGATCCAGATAGTCGGAGGCGTTTTGAATGGTGCTGTTTGCTTCGGCAACTTTTGCTTCGAGGGTGGTAACTTGTACTTGCGCATTTAGGAGGTCAGATTTTTGGAGTAGCCCTTGCTTGTCCCTATTTTCTGTGAAGTTGTATGCGGACTGGGCGGTTGACAGCGCATCTTTTACAACTATTTGTGCTTGATAGGCAAACTGCAGCTGCATGAATGCTTTTTGAACTTCGAAGGTGATATACTCCTGTGTTCGTCGTGCTTTATATTTGTAGAGCACCGACTGTCTGTCTGCCGCTTTTCGCTGGTAGATCATGTCAACATTGAGAATCGGCTGCTTGACCTCGAGCATGGCAACCGCGTTGTATGAGTTGGAAGGATGATTCAGTAACGTTGGGTTAAAATCGTTGGCTGTGATACTTTGCTGCTGCAGCTTAAATCCAAAGGCATTTAGGGGATTGTCGGTGGCAAATGCTGAATATGAAGCGCTCACCTGAGGCAGGTAGATGGCTAAGGTTTGCCTATGCTGTTCTTTTGCCACCTTCTCCTCGATAGCGGCTATTTGTAGCTCTTTGCTGTTTTTTAGAGCACGTAGAATGGCTTCATCTAGCGTTATTGAGGATGTTTGCCCATTAACCTTGGGCGAAAAGGTGATTAGTAGGGTTCCTATGCCTACCTTGATTGTCCGTAAAGTTGCTTTTCTTATCATTGTTTTTGTTGTTTCCTATAGTGAAAAAGTTTTTGGAACGGAAATGTTTGTTTTATAAATCATTATTTTCATTCTATCCCAATGTGCTGCAAAATTACGGAGGTGAAACTTTACGGTTAGGAACAATTGTTCCATATCAAAAAATGCTTGGGATGCTTTTGTTCGTTAGTTTTCCCTATTTTTATGTGCGTAATGAAACCCTATTTTACGTTATGCTAGAATCTATATTTACGGATAGCGAGCTGCTAGCGGAGATAAATAAGCTGTCGAGAATAAAGCGGTTTAGTGCTGAAGATGTAGTGCTATCGCCAGGGAATGAGATAGTCTTTCTTCCTATAATTGTTCAGGGGGTGTTGCGTATACTTAAGGTAAACGATGATGGTGGTGAATTCTTCTTGTATCACCTTTACCCAGGTCAAACCTGTGCCATGTCTATCAACTGCTGCCAAACAGGCGGGAAAAGCATGATAAAGATTGTGGCCGAGGAGGATACAGAGGTGGTTCAGATTCCTGTAAATATGGTAGATTCGTGGCTAAAATATCCTGAGTGGAAATACTTCATAAATGGCACCTTCGGTTTTCGATTCAACGAGCTGATTAACGTTATTGATCTTATAGCCTTTAGCAATATGGATAAGCAGCTTTATAACTACCTAGAGCAGCGGGCTAAGGCAAAAAAAAGCCGCTTGCTTAATATAACGCACAAGCAGATCGCAGACGAGATGCATACCCATAGGGAGGTTATTAGCCGTTTGTTGCGTACGATGGAGCAGAAAGGGTTGGTTAAGCTTGGGCGAAACACCATTTTGGTTGCTGAGGATAAAAAAGGGGGGTAGAGGCTACTATTCATTGCAGTTTGTTTCCCTGCTATAATATAAAAGAGGTATTCCGTATGCATTTGTTGCAGGAGGAATACCTCTTTTACTGTTTGTTTCTTACAGTTTAAATAGATGGCCGATGATAATGCTATTGGCCGTTTATTTTTCTGTATTGTTTCCCTTGCTCCATCGGAGTGGCTATTATCTGAGCATAGGTGGTTTGGTCGATAAATTTTGGGGTGTAGGTGATTCCTAAAACTGTTAGCTGCTTGGTAAACGCTCTCAGGTGGTTGGCCGAAGCTCTCTTAAGGTTGTCGAATACGAGCAGAATGCTGGCATTAGCGGTCTTTTGCATGTCGGCATTCAAATCAGATATATCCTTATCCTCAATTAAAGCTCCCACCTTATAGGCTTCGGTTAGCGAGATAGAGCCCTGCGCTACCAGCTGATTATATAGGTTGGTAAATTCTGGATTTTGGAATTCTCCAACGGGTGACAGAGAGGTGTTGGATAGTCCTAGGTGCTCCATTAAACCTACAACGGCGTTGATATGGGTGGCCTCTGCGTTGGCTATATTGGTAAATATTTGGACGTTCCACTTGGCGTTTAGGGTTGTGTAAACATCCTTAGCCAGCTTTTCTTCCTCCTTCATATAGGTAAGCATATCCGCCTCGGAGGGGGTTGCTGGAGGTGATGGGGGGAGTACTCCTGTAAGGTTGGCACCGAGAGCAAAGCTGGTGACTTCGCTTTTAACGTCGAGTACAGGTACATTTGATTCTGTGCTGACATCAGAGTTTCTATCGCAGCTGGCAAAGGTGCTTCCGGTTGCCATTAGTGCTGCCAATGCTAGAAAATGTACTGCTGCTTTCATCTTTTCGATTTTTAATGATGTTTATGAGGGATAAGGATTTGTTTTCCTTATCCCTACTGCAATTGAAATGTCTAAGATTTACTTTTGACGAGCATCGAGATTGTCGCATACTCCATTACCATCTTTATCGGTATAGTTGGCGCCTTTGCCTTTACCTTTGCCGTTGCGCATGTGGCCAGCGCCGTCGCACTTACCACCCTTTCTCCCTTGCCCGATACCCTGACCTTTGTGTTTTGCCCGGTTGGAGGTTCCATTCTCGAAGTTGTCGCAGGTGCCGTTGCCGTTTTTATCAACATAAGCTGGCCCGTTAGCCTTTTGAGGTTCTGATTTTTTTGTATCCTGAGCGTTGGCTACTGCGGCAAAAGCAGCTATTGCAAGCACTGCAAAAAAAAGTTTTGTTTTCATTTTGTTTTATTTTGATGTTAGTAAATGTGCATACCTATGGCCGTTCTGCCTAGAATTAGGCAGAAGATGTGAATACAACTTCTTAATGCTAAAGGTTATTTGGTAGTGCTACCTCTAAGGCAATGCTGATGTTTGCCCTCTCCTTGTTCTTTCCCGCGGCAGCTCACCGAGGATTCGGTGCCAAGTATTGTTTGAAATATTCCCTTAAGCGTAGTTTGCTGTTGAGGGGTACAGATTGCCTTGATGCCGAGATAGTAGCGGTAGGTCTCCTTTTTTAGGCGGGCATGCTGCTCTCCGATAGAATCGGCTATGCTGTTGAGCCGTAAGGTATCAGGCGAAGAGCTCGACATGTTTTGCATCATGCTTTTTCGCAGCTTGTTTAGCCTCTCGTTTATGGAGTTTACGTCGCCTCTAAAGGTTCTATTAACTATCCTAAACTGCTCCATCTGGTCGGATGTGAGGTTGAGGGAATATTTGAAAAATCGGCCGTTATACTGTATCTCTTCTGCGGGTTGTTGCTTGCTGGAATAGGCCGTTGCCGTTGTATATCGCGACTGGTAAAGGTGAAAACCAATGGTTACCAATGTGGTTACGTTGAAAATAGCGAGCAGCGCTATAATCCATATTAGGGTTTTATTGTTTGTCGTTTTCATACTATTCGGAGGTTAGAAGTGAGATGGATTCTAAGTGCGAATCGTCGATTATGGCCATTTCGTTGGTGCTGGAGACCGTATGTGTTTGGGCTTTGAATAGGTTCCCTACCACAATTCCTAGCACAATGGTTGCTGCAACAGATGCGGCCAGCATCAGCGGCCTAACCCTGCTTACATGTAGGGGCTTTCTGATTGGTTGCTTAGCCACTTGGGCCATTACTCTTGCGGCTAGAAAAGTAGATGGCTGCATTTGTTGCTGGCTATCGACGTAGGCATCTACAGCCTGCATGGCTCTGTAGGCGGCAGCACAACTTTGGCAGCTGCTTAAATGCTCAATAACTTGGTTGGAGTGCATCTGCATTGTGCTGCCATTAAATCGATCTAAGTGTTGTATGCATTCTTTACAGGTCATTGTCGGTCTCTTTTTATAATGTTAGTAACCATTTTGAGGGAAATCCTACGGGTACTTCTATTTTTTATAGTAGATAGTCAGCTTTTTTCGGAGGTTGGCTTTTGCCCGCTGTAGTAGCTGCTCTATGGCTCCTTCGCTGATACCCATGATGGCGGCTATCTCGGCCTGCGGTAGTTCGTCGTACCGGCTTAGGGTAAAAGCGACTCGCTGTTTTTCGGGTAGTGCATCTATGGCCCGCTCTATGGCCTTGCTCTCTTGGGCAGCAATAAGCTGCCGCTCGGGATTGTCGGTAACGGGAAGGGCTACTGGCGTCACCTCCGTCTTTTCTCGGGTAAAAAAAACTTCGATACGCTGAAAAATGCTCCGTTTCTTGCTGCTGCGAATGTGATTGAGCGAGGCGTTTACGGCCATACGGTAGAGCCAGGTAGATAGCTTCGATTCGTTCTTAAAGCGATCCAACTGCAGGTAGGCGCTGATAAATACTTCCTGGGTGAGATCTTCTGCATCCTCCTTGCTATGTGTAAGCCCCATGCAGGTTCGGAAAACCAAGGTTTGGTGCACACGTACCAGCTCGGTAAAGAGCTCCTGCTCTCCCTCTACTATCCGTTGTACCATTTCTGCCTCCTGCATTAATATCATCGTAAAGTTTCAATTGATTTACCAATTTAGAAACAATTGGCGGGAATTTCCTACGGTGCTGCTACCATTTTTTTTCAAAAGGAAACAAGAGTCTTTTATCCCTTGAACTGCGATCAAATGCTAGTAGGTTAAGCATCTTTACAGGATTGTTTGAAAGAAATGTGTATAAACAGAGTAAAAGCACTACAAACAAATAATATATAGAGGTGTTTTGTTGGAACATATCTGCATCGCTTCGTTTGTTTTCATTTGTTTTCATTTTCCATTCGGTGTGTTAAAATAGGGCGATAAAAAATGACGCACCGAATTTGTGGCTTGAAGATTGGGAAATGATGTTTTTTATTGAATTTGATAAAAATACAAAACCCTGCAAATTCTATGATTTGCAGGGTTTTGGAGCGCTTTGATTTTTTGTTGAGCGGAGAGAAAGGGATTCGAACCCCCGGTACTGCAAGCAGTACACCTGATTTCGAGTCAGGCCCATTCGACCACTCTGGCATCTCTCCGAGGACAAAAGTAGTGATTTCCATCTACCGATGTCCTCTAAAACAAAAAAAACTACAACTACTTTTGTAATCTTCTTTGTGATCTTTATGGCATAAAAATGAGCATTTCCGTATCTGCCTTGTTGTATATTTGTCACAATTTTAATGAAATATCTACCGCTATGTTTTGGTTGGAGCTTTTAGTTGTTCTATTGGCAATATTTTTAGGAGCCCGTATCGGAGGTATAGGGCTTGGAGTGATGGGTGCGCTAGGTTTAGCCGTGCTTGTCTTTGTATTTGGTTTGCAACCCTCGGTACCTCCGGTGGATGTGATGCTGATGATTGTTGCGGTCGTTACTGCAGCAGGAGCGCTACAGGCCGCAGGTGGGCTCGACTATCTGGTGCATTTGGCAGAAAAGATGCTCCGTAAGAATCCAAAGCAGATAACCTTCTACGGACCATTGGTAACCTACCTGTTTACGATTGTTGCAGGTACAGGGCATGTGTCGTATTCCGTACTGCCTGTAATTGCAGAGGTGGCAACCGACACTCGTGTTCGTCCCGAGAGGCCCATGTCTATAGCAGTTATTGCATCGCAGCAGGGGATAACTGCAAGCCCAATTTCGGCTGCTACGGTGGCGCTATTGGGAATGCTTTCGCCTTTTGGCTATACGCTTACCGATATTTTAATGGTTGCAATTCCTTCTACGTTGGTAGGAGTGTTTGCTGGTGCGCTGTTTGCCTCGCGCATGGGTAAGGAGCTCGATAAGGATCCGGAGTTTCTGGCAAAGTTGGAAGATGGCTCATTTTCTTTTCTAGCAAAGAAGCCCGATCACGAGGTGGTTATTCCATTTACAGCGAAGCTTTCTGTTTACCTATTTCTTTTGGGAACCATACTTATTGTGCTGTTTGGTTCGGTTGAGAGCCTTCGTCCATCGTGGGAGAGTAATGGGGTAAAAACGATGCTTGGCATGCCAGAGGCCATTGAAGTGATAATGCTATCCATTGCTGCAGCCATTTTACTATTTTGCAAAGCATCTGTTGACAAAACCGTAAAAGGATCGGTATTTATTGCAGGGGTACAGGCCGTAATTGCCATATTTGGTATTGCGTGGATGGGTGATACCTTCTTTAAGGGCAACATGCCATTTTTGGAGGCTGGTCTTAAGTCTATGGTTACTGCTTATCCTTGGCTTTTCTCTTTTGCGCTGTTTGTGCTTTCTATCCTTTTGTACAGTCAGGCTGCCACGGTACGTGCGCTGGTGCCATTTGGGTTGGGCCTGGGCATTCCTGCCGCCTCAATGATTGGGATGTTTCCGTCGGTTAACGGCTACTTCTTTATACCAAACTATCCAACCATTGTGGCTGCCATCAACTTTGATAGAACGGGGACAACCCGAATTGGGCGTTGGGTGCTAAACCACAGCTTTATGATTCCGGGCTTGGTTGCTACAGTTGTTGCTGTTGCAATAGGGCTTCTTCTTACAAGTATCATTTTCTAGAATATAGCAGAAAGGCACCTCCTAGGCAATGGGAGGTGTCTTTTTATGTCCAGCATATTCGTAATGAAGTGGTGTTGTGCTTTAGTTAGCTGTTGGTGATTTTTTAGTGTTGGTGTTAATGTGCTTGCTAGTAGTGGTGATGGTAGATATTGTTTTTAATACAAATATTAAATAATGTTTACGTTCTTTTTTAAGGTTAAAAAAGAATTAATCTTTGCGAAGTACAAGTTAGATCGGATACGAAATATTTGCGCTGCTAAGGGCGCTTCAAGATACTGACCATTTAACACCTTCTCGATGTCCTTATTTGTAATACCGTATCGAGAAATACTAAGCTTAACTGTTTTAAAGATGAAGGAAAGCCTTCAAAAATAGCATTGGGGAGTTACGATGAGTACTCCCCAATTTTTTTGTGCATGATGTAAATGCTGGTTCAAAGCATCTGACCTAAGTAAAACGGGGAAATGTAACATTTATTGTTGATCACCCTTGCCGGCGTCCTTCGCTCTTGGGATTGTCGATAAATCTTGGTAAAATTGAGTTCAAATTATTGTAGTAGATGTCAGATATCAACGAGAAGCACGTTAGCCTGATTGCGAGCGCACTTGGGTTGCAGAGGTGGCAGGTGGAGAATACCCTGTCGCTGCTGTCGGAAGGAGCAACCATACCTTTTATCAGCCGCTACCGTAAGGAGCGCACTGGCACCTTGGACGAGGTGGCTGTTGGGGCTATTTCCGAGCAAAAATCGAAGCTCGATGAGGTTGAAAAACGTCGTGAAACCATTTTAAAATCGATAGAGGAGCAGGGCAAGCTCACCGATGAGTTGAAGCAGAAGATAGAGACCAGCTATGTGCTCTCGGAACTGGAAGATTTGTATCTTCCCTATAAGCAGAAGCGCCGTACACGTGCAACCATTGCCAAGGAGAAGGGGCTGGAGCCGCTTGCTGCTACCATCATGAAGCAGAACTATGGTGATGTGGAGGGTATTGCCCATCGTTTTGTTAACGATGCCGTGGAGAGCGCCGAAGAGGCCATTGAAGGGGCAAAGGATATCATTGCCGAGTGGGTGAGCGAGAGCCCTAAGGCACGTAATGCCATGCGCCGTATCTTTAGCAGCGATGCCATTATCTCGGCAAAGGTGGTGAAGGGTAAGGAGGTAGAAGGTGCCAAATACTCCGACTACTTTGCCTTTTCCGAACCGCTAAGACGCTGCGCCTCGCACCGTTTGATGGCCATGCGTCGCGGACAGGATGAGGGAGTCCTAAAAATCAGCCTTGGTCCCGATGGCGATGTGGCCATCGAGGAGCTGGATAAACTGTTTGTTCGCAACGATTCGCCTGCCGCCGAAATCGTACAGGATGCCGTTGAGGATAGCTACAAGCGTTTGCTGGGGCCATCTATCGAAACAGAGTTTATGGGCGTATCGAAGGAGAAGGCTGACGAGGAGGCCATCCGCGTATTTGCCGAAAACCTACGCCAGCTGCTGCTCGCATCGCCGCTGGGACAGAAATCTGTGCTGGCTATCGACCCAGGATTCCGGACAGGCTGTAAGGTGGTTTGCCTTGATAAACAAGGGAATTTAGCACACAACGAAACAATATATCCGCATCAGCCACAAAATGAAACATCTACCGCCATTAAGAAGATTAGCTCGCTGGTGGATGCCTATAAAATTGACGCGATTGCGATTGGCAACGGAACGGCCAGCCGCGAAACGGAGTCGTTCATTAAGCGTATTCACTTTCCGCATGAGGTGCAGGTATTTGTGGTGAGCGAGGATGGCGCATCGATCTACTCGGCATCGCCAACTGCGCGCGAGGAGTTTCCGGATTACGATGTAACGGTTCGTGGGGCAGTATCTATTGGTCGCCGTTTGATGGACCCCTTGGCCGAGCTGGTTAAGATCGATCCCAAATCTATTGGGGTGGGGCAGTACCAGCACGATGTGGATCAGGGTAAACTCAAGAAAAGCCTAGATGTGGTGGTGGAGAGCTGCGTGAACAGTGTGGGGGTTAACGTCAACACAGCCAGCAAGCACCTGCTTACCTACGTGTCGGGCTTGGGGCCAAAGCTGGCGCAAGGGATCGTTGACTATCGGGCCGAAAATGGCCCATTTGCCACCCGTGCCGAACTGAAAAAGGTTCCCAAATTGGGACCAAAGGCGTTTGAGCAGTGTGCGGGCTTTCTGCGCATCGACAACGCCAAGAATCCGTTGGACAACTCGGCGGTTCACCCCGAAGCCTACTACGTGGTGGAGAAGATTGCCAAGGATTTGGGCTGTACCGTAAAGGATCTGCTGGCCAATGAGCCGCTGCGCAAATCGATTCAGCCTACCAAGTATGTCGACGATAAGGTGGGGCTACCTACCCTTAACGATATTATGCAGGAGCTGGCTAAGCCGGGGCGCGACCCGCGTACGGCAGCTAAGGTGTTCGAGTTTGCGCCCGATATTCACACCATTGACGACCTGAGGGAGGGGATGATGCTTCCGGGCATCGTAACCAACATCACCAACTTTGGGGCGTTTGTCGACGTGGGCGTTAAGCAGGATGGGCTGGTGCATATTTCGCAGCTGGCCGATCGCTACGTAAGCAACCCGCTGGATGTGGTTAAGCTCCATCAGCACGTTACGGTTAAGGTGGTTGAGGTAGATAAGGCTCGAAAAAGAGTACAGCTCTCGATGAAGGGGCTTTAAGATAGCAGGAGCGTGGCTTTGTAGGCCACGCTCTTTTTTTGTGTGGTTGGCAAAGGCAGAAATCTCAATGTTGTAGAATTATAGCTGTATTCGTACTACTGTGACAGCAATATTATAAAATTACGGCTGCATTGAGAGAAATATGCGAAGGAGCGCAACCAGCTACGGTTGCGCTCCTTGTTTATACGGGTCGCTGGCGCGGTGGTAGCACTGGTTATTTTCTATTCGGCCGGAAGGTATGCCGCCTTAGACATGTCCTGTAGCGTTTTAATCTTTACAGGGGCGTTGAGCGACTTGTCTATAAACTTCCAGATGCGTAGGCGAATCTCCCGATTTTTCTTTCCATCAATTCGGTCGAATGAGTGCCCCCCGGGGAAGCGTTGGAATATTTCATACTCGAACTTCTTATTCTCCTTCTTTAACGCGGCAATAAGGGTTTTGACCTCTTCCACGTGCACATCGTCGTCGTTGGTGTTGGTGTGGATCAGCAGCGGCACGTTGGGCATCAGGTGCGCGTTGAAGGCTGGAGATCGGCGCTTATACTCGGCCGAGTCTTCGGCAATGGTTTTCCCAATATGGTAGCTGGCCGAAAATAGCTTGGCGTAGCTGGGCTCGGAGTAGCTCAGTCGTAGGATAAGGTCGGAAACGGGAACGCCCGCAAAGGCCACCTTGTACTTGGTGGGGAAGCGGTATAGGCAGTTCATGGCAATCATTCCGCCGTGGCTCCATCCCACGATACCCACCCTTGAGGGGTCTACAAAGTCGTAGTTCTCCACCATATACTGGCGCGATGCCTCCACGTCGTCCACCTCGCGTCCGCCGTAATCTATCAGCTGCCAAAATGACTTGCCGTAGCCTGTGCTGCCGCGGTACTCGGGTGCCACCACAATGTACTTTTGCGCCAGCAGCTCCCTGATGATGTGGTAGTGGTAGGTGGTGAAATCGGCATGTACGCCTCCGTGTGGGAGAACGATTAGGGGATATTTTTTGGAGGCATCAATCCCCTTGGGAATAAAAACGTAGCTGTAGAACTTTACGGGATTGGTGGCGCCAACCTTCGTGGTGTCCTTTGCATTGGCGTTGGGTGGACCGTAGATGAACACCTTGTCGACAAAGGCCACATCCTTAAGGCGGATAAACCACTGGTTGTCGTCAATTTTTTTCTCAAGGACATCAAATCGATGCTCGTAGTCCTGAATAATGCTTTTAAGGCTGTCAACCTGCTTGCGGAGGAGGTTCGAATCTTGAGCCGAAGCGCCCAGACAGAAGACCGAGCAGGTCGCAAGGGTAAGTAGCTTTAGTGGTTTCATAGATCGAGTAGTTAGATGATGCCCTAAAGCTACAAAAAAGTGCTACACTGGCAACCGTAATTTGATGCTAGCGCAGCTTTTCGCCGATCCACGATGTCATGTACGAAAGAACCATCTCTCGCACCTGCTTGTGGGCAAGTGTTAGGTCGTGCATGCCGTTGGGAACCTCAAAAAAGCTAACCGATTTGCCCAACCTTTTTCCGTACTTTTTGATGTGCTTTACGTTTAGCACGGTGTCGGTTTGTTGGATGTCGTTGTTCCACTCCTTGGGTTTAGACGAGCGTTGGGCGTGCATTACCAGCACCGGACACTGTAGCAGCAGTCCCTTTTGTACCTGCTGATGGCCTCGCCAGATGGCGTTCATCCATCGATAGTACGAAGGAAAACCTTCTATGGGTTTCCAATCGAGGTTGAAATCCCACTCGCCCTTAAAATCTTTGTGAACGCTTTGGGCGTAAAGCGGCGATAGCACACCCTTTAGGCTGAGGTAGGGAAACGGCTTTAGGATGGATGACACAACCAGCAGCGCGAGCTTCGAAAATGGGCTAACGTTAAACTCGAAGAAGGGGCTGTTGAGTACCAGCACGTCGATTTTAGCTGCGTAAGCTCCTTTTGCGGCGTATAAAGAGGTTATAAGGCCACCCGTGGAGTGGCCTAGCAGGGCCAGCTGGTTGTTTCCGTCAGCAGTAATTTGTTCGATAGCTCGATCGATATCTTCGAAGTATTCGGTAATATCGCGGCAGTAGTTGGGGTGCTGATGTGGTAGTAACGAACGCCCGTACTTGCGCAGGTCGATGGCGTAAAAGTTGATGCCGCTGCTGGTAAAGGCGTCGGCCATGTGATCTTGAAAAAAGTAGTCGATAAAACCATGCACGTATAGCACGGCCTTTTGGGTTGGCTCTTCTGCCTTTTTCGATATGATGGTGGTAACAACCTGCCCTTCGTAATCTGGGGTCTGCTGGATGGTTTCTATGCTGTAGCTCATGCGCAATCGTTTAATTCGATGAAGTAAGTTAATCTTATAAACAAATCTGCGTCACATTGTATTAAAAATAGCTTTGAATAAGAGGCGTGGTTAATGGGGATATTCGAAAATTTTTAAGATGATGGGTGAAACTTCTGTTTTGGAGATGTACTTAAATAAATGCAATCGGGAACAGAGGCGGAGCGTTTAGCGCTCACCTCTGTTCCCGATTATCTGGAGTGTTTGCTATCGGAAAAGTATTAAGGCTGATGATGCGTCAACCTCGATGGTTCCTCCAGAGATTTTCTCCATTCCTTTTTCATTTACCTTGCCATCCTTAACCGCTGCAGTCCAGCTTCCGGTTGGTATCGTAATTTTTTGTATTGAGGTATTTCCGTTAAATACAACAACTATTTCCTTCCATTTGTCGCCGTTGGCGTTTCCTGTAATGGTATAGGCAACAAGGTTGCTGGGCAACCCATCCATAAATTTGAGATGCTTTTGGATGTCGCTTGTGGTGCTCATTTTAAAGGCTGGGTGCTTTTTGCGTAGGTCGATAAGGCCTTGGTAGTACTTAAATAGGTCGTTGTATTTGGCCTTGTTGTTCCAGTTGATGGCGTTTATCGAGTCGGGTGATTCGAAGGAGTTATGCACACCCTTTTTGTCGCGGAATACCTCTTCGCCCGAAAAGATGAATGGCACACCTTGAGAGGTGAGAATAACCGTTTGGGCTAGCTTGTCAAATTTGATAATATCGGCTTCATTAGCGTCGGGATTAGACTTTCTAAGCTTGTCAACTAGGCATAAGTCATCGTGGCACGAGATGTAGGATATGGTTTGCGAAGGCTTGTTGGCAAAGGGAGCCTGCGAGTAGTTTACCTTGCTGTAGTCTACCTGCGGGTGGCGGGTTGCGCCAACAATTCCAAATTTGATGGTTTCCTCGAACCCCGAGGCACCTGTAACAAAGCCTTTGTCCGCTTCACGCGAGTAGTGTCCTTTTAGTCCATCGCGGATATCATCGCTAAATACGGCAACGTCAGATAGCTTGGGGGCGTTGGCTTTGATGGCTCTTTTTTCGATGGGAAGCGGGGAGTCGCCAGCACTCCAACCTTCGCCGTAAACGAACAGGGTTGGATCTACCTCCTTTAGGGCTTTGGTTACGGCGTTCATCGTTTCAATGTCGTGTATGCCCATAAGGTCGAACCGGAATCCATCGATGTGGTATTCTTTGGCCCAGTATACAACGGACTCCACAATGTAGCGACGCATCATATCTCTTTCGGAGGCTGTTTCGTTGCCACATCCAGAAGCGTTGGAGTAGGAGCCATCGGCATTGTAGCGGTAAAAATAACCCGGAACCGATAGGTTGAAGTTGGATTGATCGGCAGAGAAGGTGTGGTTGTAGACCACGTCCATAACTACTCGAATCCCTTTTTGATGAAAGTTCTGCACCATCTCTTTAAACTCCCTAATACGAGCCGATGGGTCGTATGGGGTTGTTGAAAAGCTGCCTTCTGGAACATTGAAATTTTTAGGATCGTAGCCCCAGTTGTACTTATTTTGACTTAGAGCCGTTTCGTCGATGGAGGCATGGTCAAACGAGGGGAGTAGGTGAACATGGGTTACTCCAAACTCTTTTATATGGTCAATGCCTGTGCTTAGTCCTTGAGGACTTTTGGTCCCAACTTCGGTCCAAGCCATAAATTTGCCCTTGTTTTTTATTCCAGAAGATGGATGCATGCTCATATCCCTATGGTGTAGCTCGTATAGGATGATATCATTGGGGCGGGCCAATGGAGGGCGCATATCCTTTTCCCATCCCTTGGGATTAGTTTTTTTTATGTCAATAATCGCCGATCGATTTCCATTTACACCAACAGCGTTGGTCCATGCTCCCGTTGTTTCATTCAGGAGTTTTCCCTTGTATTTAACTTGAAAGGTGTAAAACTTGCCGTTGAGATTTTCTTTTAATGAAGATCTCCAAGGTTCGCTCTCACTTTTGCGGAAGAGCGGTATCGTTTTGTATGGGCTACCGCCTAAACCTTCGTTGTAAAGGTTTAGATAAACCGCTTCTGCCTTTGGCGACCAGAAGGTAAAGCGAGTCTCCTGTGGAGTATAGACCATTTGTAGATCGTTGCCTTTGTAGCTAGGGTAATTTTGGTACAAGGCATTTGGCGATTGGCTCATTGCAGGAGCGATTATGGCTCCTAGTAGGGCTATGAGAGCAATATTCTTCATGATGCTTAGTAAAGTAAGTACACATTTGCAGTACGGGCTGCATTACATGCAATATTATGACATTTATGGCTAACGTGCATTCTCCAGTACTCGCGTATACTCCATTTTGGCTGGAAGGTGGCCGATTTTGGGATTAACAGCTTGTTCCTCGATGCAGAAAGCAGACCGTTTTATAAAATTTAATAGCCTAGAACTTGTAGTTTCGCTATAAAACGTGTTATCTTACTATGGTTTGCATTTGTATGTGCAGGATTAATATCTTAATAAACCCAGATATGAAAAGGAGAACATTTTTACGATTGATGGGCATCCCTATGCTTATTATGGTTTTGATGCTAGGTGTTTACGGTAGTGCTTACGCGCAGAATGCCCAAAAACCAACAATAGCCATACTGGCTACAGGAGGTACAATTGCAGGTGCGGGCGAATCCGAGGTTAGTTCGGCCTACAAGTCGGGTGCTGTTACCGTCGATAAGCTGCTGGTGGCCGTTCCTCAAGTAAAGGATTTGGCCCTAATAAAAGGCGAGCAGGTTGCTCAGATTGGCAGTCAAGACATGAATAATGATATTTGGCTAAAGGTTGCCAAAAGATTGAACGAGCTGGCCAATGATCCATCTATTGATGGCTTCGTTATTACGCACGGTACGGATACAATGGAAGAAACAGCGTTTTTCCTTAACCTAATTGCCAAAACGGACAAACCAATCGTAATGACAGGAGCAATGCGCCCCTCTACCGCACTAGGTGCTGATGGGCCACGTAATCTTTACGATGCGGTGCTTACGGCTTCGAGTCCGCTTTCAAAAGGAAAGGGTGTTATGGTTGTTATGGACGACAAAATTTACAGCGCAGATGATATAACCAAAACGATGACTACCGCTGTCGAAACATTCCAGTGCCCCAATTTTGGGCCTCTTGGCTATGTGCTTAATGGTAAGCCTTGGTTTACACGCGAAGTAAAAGTTAAAAATACGCTAACTTCCGAATTTTCGATAGATAAGAATACGGTGGCTCTGCCCGAAGTTGTTATTATTTACGGGTATGCAAACGAAAACCCAATGCTTGTCGAAGCAGCCGTAAAGGCAGGAGTAAAGGGTATTGTTTATGCTGGAATGGGTAACGGAAATCCATCTACGGCTGTGGAAAAGGCCCTAGCAGAGGCTGTGAAGAAGGGCGTGTTTGTTGTTCGCACTTCGAGGGTGTTTTCTGGACCAACTATCGAATATGGGGAGGTTGATGATGTGAAAAATGGATTTGTAGCATCATGGTTCCGCAACCCACAAAAGTCAAAGGTGCTGCTAACGCTTGCGTTGATGAGAACTAACGACGTGGCAAAAATTCAGCAAATGTTTAAGGAGTATTGATACGTATTTACATAAATAGAAGAAGGATCCATAACGGGATCCTTCTTTTTTATTTTTATTCCGAAATAACTCCAGAACCAATAAGCTCGTTGTTGCTGTACCATGCGGCAAATTGGCCTGCCGTTACTCCCCGTTGTGGTAGGTCGAAGATGATGTATAAGCCTTCTGCAGTTCTATGCAGTGTGGCATCCTGAAGCGGTTGTCTATAGCGTATGCGAACCTTTAAACTGCGTTCTTCTCCAATACTTAAGGTTAAGTCTGGACGAACGGCATGGATTTCATCTGCTTTAATGAACAACCCTTTCCTGTTTAAACCTGGATGGTCGTGTCCTTGGCCAACGTAAAGAATGTTATTTTCGATATCTATTGAGATTACAAATAGCGGAAGTGCCTTCCCTCCAACGTTTATTCCTTTACGCTGACCAATGGTAAAGAAGTGTGCGCCGGTGTGTGTGCCTACTTTTTTACCATTATTCAGATGGTAGAAATAGGGGCGAGCCATTTCCTCTAGCGTTTTACGCTCTGGTAATCTTTCGTAAAATGAAGGTGCAATTTCTACCGTTATGCCTGATTTTGCCGCCAATTTTTGCTGTAAAAAAACGGGAAGATCTATTTTCCCAACGAAGCAGAGTCCTTGCGAGTCCTTTTTTTCGGCTGTTGGTAGCTCTTGTTCTGCAGCAATTTTTCGGACCTCTGGCTTTTGTAAATGGCCTATTGGGAATAGCGCTTTTGAGAGTTGCTCCTGCGTTAGCTGGCAAAGAAAGTAGCTTTGATCTTTGTTGGTATCTGCACCTGCTATTAGCTGGTATGTTTCTTTTCCATCTATAAGGATGGTTCCTTTTTGGCAGTAGTGTCCAGTAGCAACAAAGTCGGCTCCTTGATTAAGGGCTGCTTTTAAAAAGGCATCAAACTTTATTTCGCTGTTGCAAAGAACATCCGGGTTGGGCGTACGTCCTTGCTCGTACTCCGAAAACATGTAGTTGACTACGCGCTCTCGGTATGTATCGCTTAGATCAATAAAAACAAAGGGGATGTCAAGTTTTTTGGCAACAAGCTCTGCAATCATTTGGTCGTCATTCCAGGGGCAATCGCCTTCGAGAGTTCCTGTGGTGTCGTGCCAATTTTGCATGTACATGCCAATAACTTCGTACCCTTGTTCTTTAAGCAGATACGCGGCAACGCTTGAATCGACGCCACCCGAAAGTCCAACTACAACTTTTCCTTTACTCATTTTTTTATCTAAAAAGCGCTCAAAGGTAACAAAATCAAATTGATTGATATCCTAAAAAATGGAAGCAACGACTGCTATAACGATAATTATGCCAACTAAAAGAATGGACACAATGGATAAGATACCGCTGTACTGAAATAGCTGGCGCAGCCTCTTGATGCCGGTGGTGGCTAAGTCGTCCTCATTTTTAACAATTGCTTTTTGCGTGTTGTTGGCAAAATTATACAACAAGATGCCTGGTATTAGCATCGTTAATGAGTAAAAAGTGATATAAACGATGGCAAGGATGAACCCTCCAAAAGGAATCATGCTGGCAAAAAGAGCGGTCATTATACCCGTAAAAATGGTTACAATTATCATCACAAAATACATGGCAATGGTGATGATTGATAGAAATTTTGCCCACTTGGCGGCAATCCACAGCTCTTTAAGCGTCCGTCCGCTGATTTCCATTGTCTCAATGCTTCTTTCTTCCATTATCTCGAGATTTTCTATATTGTTGATAGCCTTAGATCTTTTTAATCAAAATTGGAGCCAAGTATAAAATAACCCAGCTCATAATGCAGGTCACAAGATAAATCAACTTTTTTGATGGAGCAATTGAATGGAAATCTTCGAGGGCGAGAGTGCTTTGCTATTTTTTGCTGACGTACTTTTTGATAAACAAATCGTGGTATATCCAAAATGGCGTTGGGGCTTTTACCGCTTCTGCGTGGTGTTTTTGGGGTATAAGAAGTAGCATTTTGTCGCTTCTCACTTGCTTGTACATATCGGTACTCATGTATGATGGTACGTAGTCATCCGCCAATCCATGAATAAAAAGTACTGGTACGTCTATCTTCGGTGCGGCTTTAATTGGCGAAACGTCTCTGATATCAAATCCATTAATGGGCCTGTTGATGATATTTAAGGAGGTGGTTAGCGCCATGTTGGGAAGGTGGTAATCTTTGTTTAATCGTAGAGCAAACTGTGTTTCCAAATCGGAGTAGGGGCAATCAAAAATGTAAAAAGAAACTTTTTGGGCGCCATTTTTTGTCGGATTTATCTCTCCTGCATGCAATACGGCTGTTGCTGCTCCCATCGAAACGCCTTCTACTCCAATTTTTCCATGGGGAAATATGGCGGCAACGGTATCCACCCATTGATCAAGATCGTACTTCTCTAGAAATCCATATGTAGGGAAATCGCCTTCGCTCTCTCCATGTGCTCTTTGATCAAAGGAGAGCACGTTGTAGCCTCTATTTAAGAGGGAGTCTAATCGGCCTCCTACAAAAATAAACCAGCGAGATTTTGTTATTCCATGGCTAAATATTATTGTACTGGAAGAGGCTTTTGGCGCGTATATCAGCGTTGCTTTTAGCACGCTGCCATCCTTTTCTGAGACTATGCTGAGGTTTGTTTTTTTGAGATGCTGGAATCTAATAATATCAAATTGCGGGTTATGCAGGTAGAAGGAAAATCTGTTATCCTTACCTCGTGTTTCATAATCTCCTATCGCTGTCTTCATGAAATAAAATCCCGTAATTAGCCAAATAAGACCAATTGAACCTGATATCGTTAGGGCTATAAGAACGAATTTGCTAATTCTCATGTTAATCAGTTGTTTATTTTCTAAAATAGTAACATTATTTGTTGCATAAAGCTTGCTGTTTATCCTATTATTTAATTGTTGGAATATAAAAAAGACTCTCTAACACTAGAGAGTCTTTTTTTGCTATTTCATCCCGTTGGAAATCCATCTCATTACATTAGAGGGTGGCCTTTGGTTTAAGAATTCCTCTTTCATGTAGTCCATGTATGGCTTAACATGGTCGAAAAACTTGTAGTAACCATTGCAGAGGTAGTTTAGTCCTGGATTTCCGTATTTGTCGTTTAAAAATCTATTTTTTGGACACTCTCCGTAGCAGGCAAAGAGATATCGGCATTCCTTGCATTGGAGAGGGAGTGAGTTGAACTTGTTTTTTCCAAATTGTTGCTGTTTCTCGGAATACATCATCGAGGTGAGGTTGCTGGTATTGATGTTTCCTATTTTGAACTCAGGATAAACAAAGTGATCGCAGGAGTATACATCACCGTTAAATTCCATAACGCCAGCATGCCCGCAATATTTAGCCAAGGTGCAAACACCAGGCTGCTCACCAACCCAGTTGGCAAGCGTAGTATCAAACATTTGAATGAAAATTTTACCAACATCTTTCTTTATCCACTCGTTAAAAATGGCAATGTAGAAATCACCAAACTCGTTGGCATTAACGGTGTAGGGCGCTAGTATGTTGTTGCCAGCATAAGTAGGAGTGGTGTGCTTATTTCCTGTTGTAAGGTTTGATACCCGTTCTACAATTGGCGAAAATTGAATGAAGTTGCAGCCGATTTCTTTGAAAAAGTTGTATACCTCTAAAGGGTGTTTTACATTTTCGTTGTTGATCACAGCCATTGCATTGTACTCAACTCCGTGCTTTTTTAGCAATTCGATGCCGCGCATTACCTCTTTGAAAGTAGAGTGCCCTTGCTTTGAACGCCTATACTTGTCGTGGTATTCTTTTGGTCCATCGATGGAGATGCCAACTAGAAAGTTATTTTTCTTAAAGAATTCGCACCATTCGTCGGTTAGGAGCACGCCATTTGTTTGGATGCAGTTGTCTATAGGTCTATTATTTCCATATTTTTTTTGTAAGTCTATCGCTTTTTGGTAAAATTTAATGGGGCGTAAAAGAGCCTCTCCTCCATGCCAAGTAAAAAGAACTTCGGCTTTAGCCTGCGAGCGTAGGTAATCTTTTACAAAACGTTCTAGCAATTCGTCATTCATAAAATGTTTAGAGGAACTTGTATACAGCATCTCTTTTTCCAAGTAGTAGCAGTATTTGCAGTCTAAATTGCAGGTGGAGCCAACTGGTTTTAACATTACATATAGAGGTCCTGAGAATGGAGCAATGGTCTTATTCATAGTAATAAAGCGGAAAATATTTTCAAAGAAACGAAAAAAAGAGATATTGAAGTATCTCTTTTAGGGTTCTTATTTTGATTCTTTTGATGGAGAGGAAGGGACGTGGTACTTTTGTTTTAGCTGGTTTAAGCGTATTTGTAACTTTTTTTGTATGTCGGCATAGGCTGGATTGCCGTATTGGTTTTGCATTTCTTGAGGATCTTTTTCTAGGTCAAAAAGTTCCCACTCGTTGGTTGTGTAGTAGTGGATCAACTTAAACTTATCCGTTCTCACGCCTTCATGCCTTGCTACGCCATGTTCTCCAATGTGGTCGTAGTAATGGTAGTAAAGGGCATCTCTCCATTTTGTCTTTTTGCCTTCAAGCAGCGGCAAAAAGCTTTTACCTTGTACTGATTTAGGAACGTTGAGGCCTGCTGCATTTAGCAATGTTGGAGCGAAATCAATATTTTGGGTTAACTCATCTATTTTTATTCCTTTTGCTATCCTTTTAGGCCAACGGAGCATGAGTGGCATCCGAAAAGACTCTTCATACATCCAACGTTTGTCAAACCAACCATGCTCGCCAAGGTAAAAACCCTGATCTGAACAGTACACTACAATCGTATTCTCTTCGAGGTTATGCTCTTTTAGGTAGTCTAGAATGCGGCCTACATTATCGTCAACAGCTGCCACACACCTTAGATAATCGCGCATGTAATGCTGGTATTTCCACCTGACTAAGTCTATCCCTTTGGGTTTGTTTGCTAGAAATTTATATGTTTCTGGTCCGTATGCTTTGTCCCATGCATCTTTTTGTGCTTGAGTCATTCTTTCATATCCACCAACCTTTTCCCCAAAGGTATCACCTATCGGAATTTTTAAGTCGTAACCAAGCGTCATGTCTTTATCTATTCCCATTTTATGCTCGGAGGCTGGTGTTGCTCTACCACTATAATCGTCAAATAGGGTTGATGGTTCAGGAAAAGTGTCGTTGGCATACATGGTAAGATACTTGGGGCCTGGCATCCAAGTTCTATGCGGTGCTTTGAAGTTGCAAATGAGCAGAAAAGGGTTTTCTGAATTTGAGTGTTCTTTTAAAAAATCGAGCGCTAAATTTGTTGTTATTTCTTCAGAATAGCCTTCAATTCGGATTTTTCCTTTGGGTGTAAGATAATCCGGATTGTAGTAATCGCCTTGACCTGGATATACCATCCATTCGTCAAATCCAGCAGGGGTGCTTCCTAAATGCCATTTGCCAAAGATTCCAGTTGTATAGCCATGACTATGCAAGATCTTTGGAAATGTTACTTGTGATGTATCTATACTTTCCCATGTTAAAACACCGTTTAGATGGCTGTGCTTGCCTGTTAGTACGCAAGCTCGGCTTGGTGAACTTATTGAGTTGGCGCAGAAGTTCCGTGTAAAGAGTGCTCCTTCATTAGCAATTCGGTCGATATTTGGTGTTTTATTTAGCATTGAGCCGTACGCACTTATTGCTTGGTAGGCATGATCGTCGCTCATCATAAATATGATGTTAGGGCTTTTCCCCTTGTTTCTTTCTTTTGCTTCTTTAGAAATACAGGGTGCTACAATACCTAACGTGCATAGACCCATGTAGGTTAACTTTTTGTAATTCATTACTGGTGATTGTCGGTTTAATAGCTAAATATGCAGATATTTTATTGACGGGATTTCATTTTCTAGGACTATAATGTTAATATGTATAATGTATGACATATTTATTTATATTTGAAATCTGAATTAAAACATGGTAGTTTCGTAAAACGATTTGATGCTAAATGTTTTATTGTTTTGGCAGACTTAAATATAGATGTTTATGAGGTTTGTATTCTTTGTTTTTTTTGTATTTGTAGGTTTTCTAGAGACGTTGGCACAGCATCCAGTTGCTGTTTATGGCCACTATCCTATTTTTAAAGATAAAGACCAAAATCCGATAGTACGAATCAACATTCCTGTAACTGCTTCTGATAACTTGGAGTCTTTAAATATTGATCTGAAAGGGGCTGGATCTCTCATCAAATCGCTGAGGATATATTCTACAGGTGCTTCTAATTCATTTAATGACTCCATGCTTGTTGCTGATGTTGAGCCCTCGTCTGATCATCTTATTGTGAAGATGGGAAAAATGTTAAATATGGGCGATAATAACTATTGGGTTTCTGCAAGACTTTCTAAAGAAGCAAAGTTGTTGGATCGGATTGCGATAGGCATCACCTCTGTAGTATTGAGTAAAGGTGGGCTTATTTCGCTGAATAAGCCAGTGGAGAGTCCTTTTAGAGTAGGAATAACCCTGCGAAAGAAAGGTGACGATAATATCCACACTTACCGAATTCCTGGACTTGCCGCTACTGCAAAAGGAACTTTAATTGCTGTTTATGACAACCGCTATACCGGAAGTGGAGATCTTCAGGGTGATATTGATGTCGGAATGAGCCGAAGTACTGATGGAGGGGAAACGTGGGAACCTATGAGAGTTATTATGGATATGGGAGAGTCTGGCGGACTACCTCAAAATCAAAATGGAATAGGCGATCCTGCTATTCTGGTTGATAAAGAGAGCAATACCATTTGGGTTGCAGCAGTATGGGCTCATGCTCATCCTAATAAGGCAAATTGGTGGGCTTCAAGCCCAGGAATGCTTCCCAACGAAACCTCCCAGCTAATTCTTGTAAAAAGTACTGACGATGGTAAAACATGGTCAAAGCCAATAAATATAACACCTCAGGTTAAAGACTCTTCGTGGCAGCTTTTGCTGCAGGGGCCAGGTGCTGGCATAATGCTAAAAGATGGAACGTTGGTTTTTGCAGCTCAGTTTAAGAAGGATATTGGAGTGCCTGCCATAGATGGAGGAAAGTATACCTGCCATTCGACTATTTTATATAGCAAAGATAAGGGGCAAACGTGGGCCATTGGGACTGGCGCAAAGTCAAATACGACGGAGGCTCAGGTTGTCGAGTTAGCCGATGGCTCTTTAATGCTTAATATGCGTGACGATAGAAATCGAAAGGAGAAGGGGGCTAACAATGGGAGAGCCGTTGCGATTACCACCGATTTGGGTAAAACATGGAGAGTGCATTCTTCGTCTAATGGAGCGTTGCCTGAACCTAACTGTATGGCTAGTATTATTCGGGTTGATTGTAAGATTGATGGTAAAAAGAAGCCTGTATTATTTTTCTCGAATCCCAATAGTAAAAATAACCGCTCAAATATGTCTATCCAAACAAGCTTTGATGAAGGTGCAACATGGTCCGAAAAAAGAAAGCTTCTTTACAACGCAAATGATTGTTATGGCTACTCTTGTTTGACTCAGATTGATTCTAATACTATAGGGGTGTTGTACGAAGGTGCAGGAGATCTCTACTTTCAAAAGTTTAAAATAAAGGAGTTTGTTGAAAATAAGTAAGATATATCAGAGGTGCTTCTGATAGCCTAGATTAAAGTTGTTCCGAGTATGCTTTTTAAGCTGCTCGGAATTTTGTTTTGGATTTTGATAATCATCTCGATGGCGAAAAATCTTAAATTAGCAGTTTGTAAAACTAGATGTGAAGGATCAAGTTTGTTTCTTCAGTATACACCTGATTTTTATTTCAAAGCAACCTATGAAAAAACTATTAGTTTTATTGTTGGCAGTTGTCACGTTGATTTCGTGCAATTTTTCAGAAAATAAAGGTCGGCAGCATTCCTTAATTCGAGTAGGAGTCTTCGACAAAAATGGAGACAGCCCAGATTGCATAACCGATGCAGTTGAAGCGCTTCGAATTGACCGAGATATTGATGCACGGATTGTGTCTGCTGCAGATATTGTTGGAGGTAAGGCTGATGATATCGATGTTTTTCTATTCCCAGGCGGAAGTGGACGAAGTGAAACAGGTAGTTTGGGCTTACAAGGTCAGCAAAAAATTATTGATTTAGTCCGAAATCAAGGTAAAGGAGTTGTCGGAATTTGTGCTGGTGCTTATATTCTTACAAAGACTGACGGATATCCATCTCTTGGCTTAAGTGGTGCAAAGGCTATCGATATTGAGCATGATCATAGAGGGCATGGATTAGTGAAATTTTCGCTTACATCTGCGGGTAAAAAAATATTTCCAGAGTTGGCAGATCGCTCAATTTGCTATTCCTTGTACTACGAGGGCCCAGTGCTCACTCCTGCAGACAGTGCTTCTGAAAAATATGAGGAGCTGGCAACCATGCAGAGTGATGTTCATACGGTGGCAGGAACTCCTGCGAATATGACAAATAACCGGCCATTTATCACTTTTACAAAGGCAGGGAAAGGAAAGGTGGTGTCAGTCGTAGGGCACCCCGAAGCAACTCAAGGTATGAGATGGATGATTCCCCGGCTGGTAAGGTTGGTTTCAGGCCGGGAGTTGGTTAGCTATAAACCAAATGTAGTAAGACCTAATGTGCATTCGAAAGAGATTTTATTTGTGGATGATTTGCTAGCAAAACAGGATGTTCTTTTTGCCAAGTTAACAGGAACAACCTCGGATAAGGAGCTGGCTTTGCAGCAGATTGTTGATATTCGAGCATGGTCGGCAAAAAAATATATTCCAGCAATGGTGCGAGATACTGCTTTTAGTGTAAGGTTACTTGCTGCAAAATTGACGGTTGAGTTAGAGCGAACTGATGCAATTCCAGATTTAGAGGCGGCAATTGTTGTCGAGAATAATCTAAAACAGAAGAAGTTACTGCAAGATCAGCTGTCTTTGTTAAGGAAGATGGTTGGATCAAATAGATAAAAAAGGGGAACATGCTTGTTCCCCTTTTTTATTTCACGGTTAATATGTCTCTTAGTCTAATGTCTTTTGATGATGCTCCAACCATAATTCTAAAATCGCCAGGTTCTACTACCTTTTTTAAATTAATGTCTAGCATCGATAACATTTCGGGGGTGACTTTAAAGACTACCTTTTTAGATTCTCCCGCGTTAAGGCTGATGCGGGTAAACGCTTTAAGTTCAGTAATTGGACGTGCTACCGATGCAAGTTCATCTCTAATATAGAGTTGAACAACTTCATCTCCTTTTATTTTTCCGGTGTTTTTCACGGTTAATGAAATGTAGGTCGAATCATTACTTGCAATATTGTTATGGCTAAATTTTAAGTCGCTGTATTCAAAAGATGTATAGCTTAGCCCATATCCAAATGGGAATAACGGTTGTCCTGTCAGGTTGTTATAGTCATCGCCACGACCTGTTGGCTTGTGGTTGTAGACAAGGGGGAGCTGCCCTTCGAATATTGGAAACGTGATAGGAAGTCTTCCTGCTGGGTTGTAATCACCAAAAAGAACGTCTGCAACAGCATCTCCGCCTTGTTCTCCAGGATACCATACGTCTAAAATTGAAGGCACATTATGGAGCCAGCTATTCATGGTGATTGCGCTGCCTCCAACTAACACTACGATAGTGGGTTTTCCGGTGGCTGCAATTTTATTTATCAGCTCCTCTTGGCGACCAGGAAGATTTAGGTAGGCTCTATCGAGGAATTCTCCTTCGGTAATTCCAACAACCACAATGGCAGCGTCACTTTGGGATGCAAGTTTTACGGCTTTATCTATTTCTGTGCTTTCGTTGTTGCTTACACCTTCATTCCATACCAAGTTGAAAAAGGCATTTCCAGTGGGCTCGTAAAATTCAATTCGAATAGCGTATTCTTTTCCTTTTTCAAAAATAAAATCAGTGGTAACTATTTGCTTCGATAACTTCTTCCAGTTGTCGATAATTAGTTTGTTATCAATATATAGTCGATAACCGTCGTTGCCGTCTATTCCTATTTTATACTTGCCAGATGATGGAGACTTTAGGGTTCCTGTCCATTTAACCGAGTAAAAGTCGTATGGTAGAATATTAGGGTCTGGCGAAAATAGCGTCCATTGGAACTGTATTTGAGGATCAAGGCGCGTAAATGCAGGCTTTCCTGTTAGTGTAACATTGTTATAATATTCCCCTTGAAGGCCATTCTGCTTTTTCCCATCAATAATGCACGAGAGAGCCTCTGCTGGAATTGTTTTGTATTGGATATTCTCACGAGTGCAGCCTTTGGAGTGGCGAATTATTGCTGTTGATCCCAACTTATTTTTAATGCCATCTAGTATGCTCACTTTATTGATTCCTGGACCACTGTAGCCTCCTAGTCGTGCTTCATCAGCATCTGGTCCAACAACTGCTATCGACTTAATATTTTTGCGTAAGGGTAGAATGTTTTTTTCATTTTTGAGGAGTACGATTGATTTTTGAGCCGCTTCAAGGGCCAAGTTGCGGTGTGTTTTGTGTCCATTCCATATCCTAGCTTCTTGCGGATCTACGTAAGGATTTTCGAACAGTCCGAGTTCAAACTTTAAGCGCAGTACGCGGGCTACGGCTGTATCTATGATATTCTGCTTTATTTCCCCATTATAAAAAGGTGGGCAGAACAGCTTATAATGATCGTGATTTGTTTGGAAGATAACGTCCAATCCATTTGTTATTGATTTAGCTGTTGCGTCGGGATAATCTTTTGCCGTGAAATGAAGTACGTTAGCACCACCTGTTGCACCAGCATCCGAAATGGTAAAGCCTTTGAAGTTGAGTTCTTTTTTTAGATATTCGTTCAAAAGCCAGCTGTTTCCAGTGCTTGGACTTCCATCGAGAGAGTTGTAGGCTGTCATTACCGATCGAGATCCGCCTTCTTTAAAGCATGCTTCAAATGGAGGTAGGTAGATTTCGCGAAGTAGTCGCTCGTTGAAATGTATTGGATAGCTGTCCCTTCCGCCATCACCAACATTGGCCAGAAAATGTTTTGGAGTGGAGATTATCCCCATTTTTTCTAATTCGGATACGTATGCTACGCCCATCATGGATGCGAGCAAAGGGTCTTCTCCGTAAGTCTCTTCTGTCCGGCCCCAGCGCACATCGCTGGCAATATTGACAACCGGTGATAATATTTGTCTTAACCCTCGGGTGTAGCATTCTTTGGCTATGGCTTTCGAAACACGGTGCATTAAAGTCGTATCCCATGTAGCCGCAAGCCCAATTGATTGTGGAAATGCCGTTGCACCTTGTCTCACAAGACCATGAAGTGCCTCGTCAAAAGGAATTATAGGAATTCCTAGTCGGCTTTCCTTAAGAAAGAAACGCTGCATGCTATTTACCATTTCGGCGGTTTCAGCAGCAGAGGCTCCTGCGCTGTAGCTTAGCATTTGCCCAGCAGCGTTGCCTGTTTGTCCGACGGTACTTATTTGAAATCCAAAAATTCCAGTTTTATAACGATCTTTGTCAACGCTCAGATCGCCAGGAATCATAAAAAGTTGCCAAAACTTTTCCTCTGGGGTCATGCGCGCAAGAAGGTCTGCTACCCTCTTCTCTATAGGCTGCTTGGGATCTTTGTATGGTTGTGCATTTGCTGATATTGCACAAATAAGTCCCAAAATAGAAATGGTTAAAAATCTCATGTACTTGTGTTTATGTTTTGATTTGGCTTTGTCTGCTATTAGACAAAAGTAGTCTTTTTAAAGGCAAGTTAAATGAAATGAGTCGATTAGATGTAGTTGTGTTTATAATGTACGCTAAGTATGTTGGTAAGTGATTGATTTATAAGTGTTAGTCAGTATTTATAGACTCGTTTCTTCCATTTGGTAATATGTGTAAGTTCAATAATTGGGAGTAATTTACGATGCAACTGTTATAATATCATTAACTCGGTTTTATTTAGCTTGATTGCATTTCACACATAGTTAATTCTATTAAATTAAGCATTCCTTTGTGGCATAACTTATTTTGTGCAAGCATGCAAAGTAGAAAACCGCTTCATTCATTTCACATCCCAGTGATGGGGGTTGCCTACACCATTGATTCGCCACTGAGGGTGGCTGAGTTTGGGATATCGTCGGTTATTTCGCTGGTGGATGATTTGCTAATGGAGAAGATGCGAGAACTTTATAGCAAAAAGTTTGAGCTGCCATTTAGCCCTATCACATCGAGCGAGATAGATGCAAGAGCGAAGAGAATCACGTCCTACCTCAACATGATGGATCGTATTGTAAAGGAAAAAGTAGATGAACTTCTTTCTAAAAAATCAAAAACAGATTTGAAGAAATTCTCAGATATGCTTCCTAATACCTCCACCATAAAGATGGAGTTGAACAGGGTTATTGAAAATGGCACTAACTCTACCAAAGAATTTTGGAATAAGCTCAAGGAAAGTCTGACGAGTGGCTTGATAGATGTAAATATCATGACCAAAGTGGACAAAGAAAATTACAGCAATGGAGAAAAGTTGTCTGATGAATTCAACGATGCCCATGCTGCTCTTAGGGGCTTTGCCCAGAGCGAGGTTTCGTCGTCGTTGGTGCTATCAGCAGGGATGAATCCTAAGCTATACGGATACATTGAGAATTTTGAAGATTTCTATCCTACCTCTAATTTTGAGCTAAAGAAGAAGGTTACCTTGAAGGTATCTGATTTTAGATCAGCGCTTATTCAGGGTAAGTTTCTGGCGAAAAAAGGAATTTGGGTTTCGGAATATCGGATTGAATCTGGATTAAACTGTGGGGGGCATGCATTTGCAAGCGATGGGCTGCTTCTTGGTCCAATTCTGCAGGAATTTGTAGACAACCGACAGATGCTGATAGATTCAACCTTCGAAATCTACGTTAAAGCGCTAGAGCAAAAATCTAAATTTGTACCAACTGAGGCTCCTTGCCTAAAAATTAGCGTACAGGGTGGTGTTGGAACTAACGAAGAGCACCAGATGCTGATTAGCCGCTATAAAGTTGATTCTGTGGGTTGGGGATCCCCATTTCTGCTGGTTAAAGAAGCAACATGTGTTGATGATGATACCCGTCAGCGGCTGGCTAAGGCTACAGAAAATGACTTGTACTTAAGCAACATTTCTCCTTTAGGGGTAATGTTTAATAACCTCCGTGGTAGCTCTATGGAGATGAAAAGAGATCTGTTGATTCAGCAAGGTCGCCCAGGTAGCCATTGCCTTAAGCGGTTTTTAGCACTTAGTAAGGAGCATAACGATCGTGGAGAATGTACGGCTTCTGTTTCCTATATTAAGAGAAAATTGAAGGAGTTAAACGAAAAGCAGCTTACGGCAAGCGAATATGAGATCCAGTACAACAAGATAACTGAAAAATCATGCCTTTGTATCGGACTTGTAACATCAGCCTACTCCGAACACGGGGTTGATGGAGGGAAGGAATATAACGGAATTACGATTTGTCCAGGCCCTAACATGGCTTATTTTTCTAAAGAGGTTTCATTAAAGAAGATGGTTGGGCACATTTATGGTGCTAATAATATTATCGAACGGTTAGATCGTCCTCATATGTTCGTAAAGGAGCTTTATTTGTATGTTGACTATTTAAAGAGAAAAATAATGGAATGTGGTGACGATATTAACGCGAAGGACACCAAATATTTTTCAACATTTAAAGACAATCTTTTGAAGGGAATAGAGTACTACCGTTCTATATTTAAAGAAGTAACGAAGGATAGTAATAAAGCACTAAAGCAGCTGGTTGAGGCAGAAAAGCAAATAAGTAAGCTTTTCTGTAGCCTTAAATGTGCCGTGTAAGAATCCCGAAAAGCAAGAAATAGGGCCGAGATGATATTTTTGTGAGCAACAAAAGTCTTCTCGGCTTTTTTTAGTCTATATCAATTTGATAGCTGTCTAACAATCCGATGATTCCAGGATAGGAGAACTTTCCGCCTTTGATTTTATTTTGATTGATATCTATAATATAACCAGAGGCTGTACGAAAGTCGGCTTGTTGAAGGTTGTTTTGTATAAAGGTTGTTCCTGTCAGATCGCAATTGTCAAATACCGCATTAGATAGGGTGCAACTTTCAAAAATTGCAGCTTTTAAGGAGGATTTGCGAAAGAGAAATCCCTTCATGCTCTTTTTTATAAAAATGGCGTAATCAAGGTTGCATTCGTCAAATGTGGCCGCAAAAAGAAAGTCGCTAGCTAGCGAAAAATCGACACCCAACAGCTTACATCCTGTAAATGATACATTTTTAAGTCCTGCTTTCGGAAGTTTAACTTGTGAAAGGTTGCATTGCACCATCTCGCAATCAATAAGCTCTACGCCCCTTAGCTGCAGATTTGTAAAATTACAATTCTCGAAACGACACCCGTTGTATTCAATGCCATCTATGCCTTTCGTAGAAAAATCGATGCCAATGAAAGTCTGATCATCATAAATCATTTTTAGCAGTTTTCGGGGTCTTCTAAAATTTCTTTTACACGTCCAACCTCGCCAGTTTCTAACCTCACTTTTATGCCATGAGGGTGGTTGGGCGAGTTTGTTAAAATATTTTTCACGACACCTTCTGTTAGGTTTCCTGTACGCTGATCTTCCTTAAGTACGATATTAACCAGCAGACCTATTTTTATGTTACTTCTTTTTCTTCCGTCCATGGTAATGATGGTATAACACTGCAACTTTAAGTTACAGCATGTTGGGTGTAAAAGTAATCAAAAAGGGGTGACATCAGTCACCCCCTCTATAATTGATTGTTTGGTAAGCTAAACAAGGTTCGGTTCTAGCTGTGGACCCGAAGGTATAAGCGATTTTGCTGCATCATTATCGCAGTACTGCTTAAAGTTTTCAATATACATTCCAGCGAGACTAGTTGCCTTATGCTCCCACTCCTTAATATCGCTGTAAGTTTTACGAGGATCTAAAATATCAGAAACTCCTGGTAAACTCTTTGGTGCTGTGAGATTCATAATTGGGATGTGTACCTTCTCTGCGTTTTCGATAGAGCCATCAATTATTGCGTCAATAATTGCGCGAGTATCTTTAATGGAGATTCGTTTGCCTGTTCCATTCCATCCTGTATTAACTAGATAAGCCTTTGCTCCATGCTCTTTCATCTTCGAAACAAGGGTTTTGGCATACATTGTAGGATGAAGCGTTAAGAACGCTTCTCCAAATGCAGGAGAGAAGGAGGGAACAGGCTCTGTGATTCCACGTTCTGTTCCTGCTAGCTTGGAGGTGAAACCGCAAAGGAAGTGGTATTGTGCTTGATTTTCATCAAGAATAGAAACGGGAGGAAGTACCCCAAATGCGTCTGCAGAAAGATAAATAACTTTTTTTGCATGTCCAGCGCGCGATGGGAGCACAATCTTGTTGATGAAGTAAATAGGATAAGATACGCGAGTGTTCTCAGTTTTAGAGGCATCTGAGAAATCGGGTGTTCCATCTTCTTTAACCACCACATTTTCTAAAAGAGAGTCGCGGCGAATAGCATTCCATATGTCTGGTTCATTCTCTTTGCTCAGGTTAATGACCTTTGCGTAGCAGCCTCCTTCTAGGTTAAATACGCCTTTTTCATCCCAACCATGCTCATCATCACCAATTAGGAAGCGTTTGGGGTCGGCAGAGAGGGTTGTTTTTCCAGTACCAGACAAGCCAAAGAAGATTGCAACATCACCAGCTTCACCTACATTTGCAGAGCAGTGCATTGAGGCAATACCGCGAAGAGGCAGGTAGTAGTTTTGCATCGAGAACATCCCCTTCTTCATCTCTCCTCCGTACCATGTTCCTCCAATAACCTGCATCCGTTCGGTAAGGTTAAAGCAAACAAAAACTTCAGAGTTTAGACCTTGCTCTTTCCATTTGGGGGTAACGGCCTTAGAGGCGGCTAGTACGACAAAGTCTGGTTCTCCATAGTTTTCTAGCTCATAAAGAGATGGGCGGATAAACATATTGGTGACAAAGTGTGCTTGCCAAGCAACTTCCATTACAAAGCGCACCTTCAGTCGGGTATCTGGGTTTGTTCCCGAATAGGTGTCTACCACATAAAGTTTTTTCGAAGAGGATAGCTGATTTACCGCAATGCTCTTCAGGTCATTCCAGACTGCAGTATCCACTGGCTTGTTGATAACGCAATCCCACCAAATTGTATTTTCAGTGGTCGCATCCTTAACGATGTATCTATCTTTCGGCGACCGGCCTGTGAATTTCCCTGTATCTACAGATATGGCACCGGTGGTTGTTGGAATGCCTTTTTCGAAACCTTCATTTTTAGGATCGGTTTCGGCAATGTAAAGATCATCATAACTTGGGTTGTGGACGATTTCAAAATCACCAGCAACTCCATACTTGCGTAAATCTACTAGCTTACTCATAGGGGTAATTTCTATTATAGTTGTAGTTAGTTTAATGAAAAACCGCTTACAGTTTTTGTGTAAAACGTCAATATTCTGTTTCATAATGAAACTTCAAGATGTTATATGCTTAACAATAGTAAGCAGAACGATGCATCTATCAGCACACTACGGAAGAATTGAGTTCAAACGTTTGCATTAAAAAAGCTCTTTCAAAATACAAATTATTTACATACTGGTTGCCTTTTTCCTCATTTTGTTTAAAAAAGAGCTTATTTTTCTGTTGTTTCGTATTTTAAGGTAACGGGAGTCGTGATTTACTGCTTGTTTATCAGTTTTGTAGATTTTATGCATGCTTTTAAACACAAGTAAGGAGTGCTGTGTCATTTATTCTTTACAAACTTTCATAAAAGGCGATTTTTTTAGGTCGATTTTTATGAATATTCGGTATTTGTAAATATTAACAGGATGTTTTAGTGTTTTTTGATAGGCTATTTGTGGTGCTTGGCTTTAAGTATCTGCAAAAACTATCCAAATATAGAGTTAGCCTGTAACGAATTTGCTATTGTAGCGTCATATTGACATAATCAAAATAGTAATTGAAGAAAAGGTTAAGATTTCAATAAGCCGAAATGGAGTTTGTTCTTATAGCAATTTCCGGTTAAGCATAGATGGGCTGAGAAAATTTCTTTTTTTAAGAGGTTTTAGGATCTGTTTAAAAGGATGAAATGTAGGGCTGGATTTGACTAAGATAAGTTTAATGTAATGTCTTGATTTGAATTAATTTAACTTAATGGCTAGTGAAAGCTGAATCTTACCTTCCTGTTTTTGAAAAATAGCAGCAAATTTGCCATGTAGCGTACAACGGGTGTGGAAGACGAAATAAACCGAGTTAATACTGGTAATAAGTAGTTTAGTAACTATTTAAGATGAAGGAGGACAGCTGTGATAGCAGTCCTCCTTTTATGAAAGTGTTAATGCTAAATGTCGCTATTGCTTAGGTGCTCCACCACTTTGAAGCAGGCGTCCTTGAGTGAGATTGAAGCCATATGCAGGTTTTCGAGGAACTCCTCCTGTGTGGTCTTTTCCGAATCCATAAGGTCGGTTATTGATTTTATGCAAAAAAAAGGTTTTTCGTAAAGCGAGGCTACCCAAGCCATTGCTGCTGCTTCCATATCCTTTATTTCTCCTCCGATTTCGTTGATGGTGCGTTCATCAACTTCAGGCATGTCTAATGAATTACCTGAAGTAACCACGCCCTGCTTGAATCCTAGGCGTGCAGCCAATACCGAAGTGTTAAAGGTGGGGTATCGTCCCACTCCATAGGCGTCCCAACCAGGAATAGGAATACGGCGATCGTGGAAAACGATGTACTTGTGACTTAGGTAAACATTGCCAATCTGCGAGCCATTACGGGCAAACGCACCTGCAGTTCCTGCGTTAATAATCAAATCAGGGTTGAAATGTTCGATGGCTAGATGGGCCGCAAGTGTTGCGGGTTGAGTTCCCACTAGGTCGACCCCCAGTTGCTGATCTTTCCCGTTTACTACTACCATTAACTCGATATTTTTGTATACTCCTTTATAGGCAATTGGTGGAAGAGCTCCGAAAAGATTGGGATGGTGTATTAGTCCAAAATGCTCAATCAATGGTTTTGCTTCTGCTGGTATTGCTATGAGAAAGCAGAGTTTTGATACCTTCATTTTCATTTAATTAATTACGGTTCTGGCAAGATGGTGATTTTAATGCACCTCATTTTCCCCAAAAGTAGCGGCAAAAAAAATGATTTCAAAACAGATGTATTCCGCTTGCAATTCTAAATAAACGTGAACATCTTTAAACGTTAAAAAATTAAGTTGAGGGAATATGAGAAAGGGATTTTATGTGCTGCTTGTAGGAGTACTGGCCGTTTCGTGCGTATCTACCACGAAAGTATACCGTGCTCCGTTTTACAAGATGAATAAGAGGGATGTGGTGTATATTGAAAAAGCCGACTCATCATTTATTTACTCCGATGCGCAACTCGAAAAATATGGTGATGCCTACAAGTTTACTCCGGACAAAAAGGTCGAATCCTTTTATCGTATCGATAGCCTACTTTACAAAGAGCTGAAATCGCTGCGCTACAAGCCACAAATTATAGACAAGGGTATTCCAAAAGAGGCTAAAGGAATTATTATAACCTATAAAGATTACTGGATTAACGAATCTGATCCGTCATTTTACAGATTTTGGCTTAAAGGGATGTCGCTAAAAGATTCCTCCGTTTCGATGATCTATGAAGGTGCCGCCATTCAATCTACTGGCCGGAATACCCCTGTAAAGGAAGTTCGTCAGTCTATTTTGGAACTTATCACCCCGGGAATTGAACAGGAACCCGATGAGACTGAATACTATGTGAGTGCAGATGATGATATCTTTCCTAAATCTAAATTTTATCTTGCCGCCAACTATGGTACGGGTAAGTGTTTTGGTAACTCCCTTAGCAATGTCGATCCTTCGGAAGTAGCTCACCGTGATGCTTTAAAAAAGGGGACTATCTATAATGGCGATTTAGCCTATTTTTTTAAACCATTTTATGGCGCAGGTGTAACATTCTCGTCATTTGCATCAAGTACCGAGAAAGGGACAATTGTCGATCAGATTAATCCTAGTAAAAATAGGTACTTGTCTGACCAGATTGCTATTTCCTACGTTGGTCCTGCCTTTTATGTCCGTAACCTGTTTTTTAAAGGGCGTATGTCGGCCGTATTTTCCGCATCAGCGGGTTATTTATTGTACAAAGACACCCAAAAAGAGTATACTAAACCTGATTTTTCAGATGCTACACCGCTTAATAATAACATGTCGGCAAATGGTGCTGGTGGTAAATTGGGCGTTAGCCTCGAGTACATTATCACACCCAATGTTGGTGTTGGATTAAGCGCAGGGCTGGGACTTGGTCGTTTATCGGTTACTGATCCTCGTGCCACCGATAATCCTACACAAAAATTGTGGATGAACCATTTTTCTATAGGTTTAGGCTTGCGTTTATATAAATAAAAGCTCCTAAAAGGGCTCAATGTTAATATATTGAGCTCTTTTAGGAAATGTTATATTTTAAAGCAACCAAAATTTTTAGCCTTTTTCCTCAAGGTATTTCAGATGCTATTTTTCAAAAGCTAGGAACGCCCATTTGTTTCGTCTGTTTTCACCAACTTTCTTAAGTCGTAACGCTGCTGCAGATACTTCTATAGCAGGGATATCCTCCAGTAAAATACCACTAAACATGATGGTAGCACCTTGTTTCATCGATTGATAGTAGGTTGGCATATCTTTAATTAAGATGTTGCGATTGATATTGGCTAGTACTAAATCATATTTGTTTGGTGATGTGAGGAGGGAGGCGTCTCCGCAGAATACATTCATTTGGCCTGCAACATTATTGAATTGAGCATTTTCAACAGCACTCTCGTACGACCACGAGTCGATATCTATAGCATCAACCAGCGCAGCACCACGCATTGCTGCTAAAATGCCAAGAACACCTGTCCCTGTTCCCATGTCAAGCACATTTTTGTTCGTGCAGTCGTGCTTTAGAATTCCAGATGCCATTAAGTAGGTTGTTTCATGGTGTCCTGTCCCAAAGGCCATTTTGGGTTCCATTACAATGCGATAGTTGTACTCTTTCTCAACGTTATGGAAATGAGCTAAAAGAATACATTCGTCGTCTATAATAATGGGGTCAAAATTAGACTCCCATACGGCATTCCAGTTTTGGGATATAATTTTGGTATGCTCTATTGTCGGAGTACTTTGATGCTCTAATGTAATTTGCTTGATCGAATCAAAGACTACTTCATTAAATTCATTTTCTTGAATGTAAGCGTTAAAACCATGCTCTATATCCGTAAAACTTTCATAACCAGCATCACCTAGTTCTGCAACTAGTATTTCTGCCAATTCATCGTTGTAGGGAGTAAGCGTAACCTTTAGCTCTATGTAGTCCATTTTATTAGGTATGATAAATGATGGTGTAAAGGTAAGATTTAAGAGGTTAAGATGAAAGAGGGGAGAGATGAGGCAGGAGTGCTTTTGTTACGTGGATCAAGTTCAAAATGGTTTTGCATCGATCTATGTCCTATTCGTATTTCGTTTTTATGTTATATATCCGTTTTGGTAGTTTCCTGTTCGGATTGTTTTAATTTTGCCTAGAACATTTAGGTTCGTCAAAGAGTATCGCTATGGAAGAAAAAGATGCTAAAAGCGCATTGAGCGTAAATAGTGGCGTAGAACAACCACCAATTGTAAATCCCAACGCCTTCGCGCAATTTAAGCGTAAAAAACGGAATCCGTTGACTCTCGAAGAGTATGTTGATGGGATTCGTTCAGGGAATAGAACAATTTTAAGTCAAGCTATTACCTTAATAGAAAGCTCATTGCCAGAGCATAATGAGTTGGCTCAGCAAATTATAGAACGGTGCTTACCATATACCGGAAATTCTGTTCGTATTGGTATTACAGGAGTTCCTGGTGTTGGAAAGAGTACTTTCATTGAAGCCATCGGCAGTCAAATTACAGCTTTGGGTCATCAGCTGGCGGTACTTGCGATAGATCCGAGTTCCGAGCGTTCTAAAGGAAGTATTCTTGGAGATAAAACACGGATGGAAACATTGTGTGCTGATCCAAAGGCATTTATTAGGCCAAGTCCTTCGGCTGGATCTTTGGGTGGAGTGGCCCGCAAAACGCGTGAATCAATTATTCTTTGTGAAGCAGCTGGGTTTGACGTTATTTTTATAGAAACAGTTGGTGTTGGTCAGTCCGAGACTGCGGTGCATTCAATGGTTGATTTCTTTTTGTTGCTGATGCTGGCTGGTGCGGGAGATGAGCTGCAGGGAATAAAGCGAGGTATTATGGAAATGGCAGATTTAATTGCCATTACAAAGGCCGATGGCGCCAATGCCATGAAAGCGAAGTCCGCCAAAATTGAGTACCAAAGCGCTCTAATGCTATTCCCAGCAACAGAATCAGGTTGGAGTCCTTTGGTCGAAACGTGCTCGTCGGTTGATAAGGTTGGAATCATGAAGATATGGGAGCATATCGAGTCCTACACAAGTCTTGTTAAGAGCAATAATTTTTTCTACACCAGACGAAAAGAGCAGGCGAAGTATTGGATGATAGAGGCTATCAATAATAGCTTGATGAGAAATTTTTACGGGAATGAAGCAGTAAAAGAGAATCTCGAAATTTTGGAAGAGATGGTTTTGGAAGATAAAATAAGCTCATTTGCTGCAGCAAAAAAACTGCTTTCAATATATTTCAGTAGCCAAAAGTAGCTTTATCATATACTGGTTATACGGCTTTGAGAATACTTCTCGAGGCCGTTTTTTTGTATAAAAATGAGGCTCTTTGGGATTTTAAATCAAAATACTCCCGATTTTGTTAACTTGTGATTTTTATTTCTGCATTATGCAAGAATTAATTATTAACTAATAGTTTGAAAATGAAGAAGTATTTGTTCTTAGCATTAGTGGTGCTATTGCTAGCATCGTGCACCCAGAATCGTTATACGATTACCGGGGAGTTGAAAGGTAATGCTTTACCCACAAAAGTCTACCTTAAACTGTTAATGGGAGAGGATGAACCCAAAACGATTGACAGTGTAGATGTGAAGGATGGCAAATTTGTAATTAAAGGTACAGTAGAGTCTCCTGAGTTCGCCGTTTTACAGCTTACTAACGACATCTATTTTCCTATAATTTTAGAAAAAGGAGAGGTAAAGTTGGAAGCAGACCTCGACAAGGTGGCCGATTTTAAATTGTCTGGTACGGCTGGTAATCAGAAATTTGTTGAATTTAGAAACAGCGATAAAGCGTTTCGTTTTAAGATGGATTCAATCTATCAAAAATATGTAAATGCTCAGGTTGCTGGGAAATTAACCGCTGATCTAGATAAGAGTATCAAGGATTCGTATGATGCAATCAATCAGAGTCGTACGCTATTTGTGGAGAAGTTTATTAAGGATAATACAGGAAGCATCGCTTCTGCTGCTATTTTATCTCAAGAAAAGTACGGTTTAGCACCCGAAAAATTCGAGGAACTATTTAATGCTTTATCTAAAGATTTGGCGGAATGTCATGTCGTTAAGGCAATGCAAAAGGATGTAAGCATTTTAAAGGCAACTGCAGTTGGGCAGCCTTTCCTTGATTTTAAACTGCCAGATACTAATGGGAAAGAGTTCGCTTTTTCTTCGATTGCGGCTAATTCTAAGCTGGTGCTCCTCGATTTTTGGGCCTCTTGGTGTGGCCCTTGTCGTGCAGAAAATCCTCATGTAGTGAAGATTTACGAGAAGTATAAGAGTGTAGGCCTTCAGATTGTTGGTGTTTCTTTAGATGAGAAAAAAAGCAAATGGTTGGAGGCTATTCAGAAGGATGCCATTACGTGGATTCAACTTTCCGATCTGAAAGGGTGGAAATCTAGCGCTGCGGCCATTTATGGCGTAAAGGCTATTCCTGCAACATACCTTATTAGTGGAGGCAAAATTGTTGCTCGAGATTTGAGAGGAGATGCTTTAGATGCAAAGATTGCTGAAATTTTAGGAACTTCTGGCGGTAAGTAAGCATAGTTGAGTATATAGAAAACTCCATCATACGACTGTTTGATGGAGTTTTTATTTTTTGAAAAAGCGACTTTAATACAGGTTAATCCTATTATATTTCTAGGTTATCTCAGAAATACTAAATTTGTGGACTTCAATATATACAAAATACGGATAAGGATGGGGCATATTAGTATGGTAGACCTAAAAGGTCAGTACTACAAAATAAAAGATGAGATTGACAGCAAAATGCAGGAGGTTATTGATACCGCTGCGTTTATTAAAGGTCCTCAGGTTAGAACTTTTGAATGTCATTTGTCTAGGTATTTAAATGTAAACCATGTTATTACATGTGGTAATGGAACTGATGCATTGCAAATAGCCTTAATGGCTTTAGGGTTAAAGCATGGAGACGAAGTTATTACTGCAGACTTTACTTTTATTGCCACAGTTGAGGTTGTTGCTCTATTGGGGCTGAAGCCTGTTCTTGTAGATGTTGATCCCGAGACTTATACCATCGACATTGAAAAGTTGGAAAAGGCAATAACGCCACGAACCAAGGCTATTATCCCTGTCCATTTATTCGGTCAGTGCGCAGATATGGAGCCAATCCTACAGCTGGCTCATAAGCATAAACTGTTTGTTATAGAAGATACCGCGCAGGCAACTGGTGCCACCTATACTTTTTCGGATGGAACTGTGATGCATGCAGGTACGATGGGGGATATAGGAACTACCTCTTTCTTTCCTTCTAAAAATTTGGGCTGCTTTGGTGATGGAGGGGCATTATTTGTTAAAGATGACAATATTGCAGATAGGGTAAGAATGGTTGCAAACCACGGAATGAAGGTTCGCTACCATCATGATATGATCGGTGTTAACTCAAGGCTCGACACCTTGCAGGCTGCAGTTTTAGATGTTAAGCTGAAATATCTCGATCAGTATAATAAGGCTCGCTGCGCGGCAGCAGATTTTTACGATAATGCATTTGCTGATGTAGCAGGCGTATCAATACCTGTTAGAGCAGAAAACTCAACGCATATTTTCCACCAGTATACGCTCGTTTTAGACGCTTGGGTTAATCGAGATGATTTGATGAAATTTCTTGATAGCAAAGGAATTCCGTCTATGGTTTACTACCCAATTCCACTTCATAGGCAAGAGGCTATGGGGATTGCAAAAGGTAACGATAGAGATTTTCCTGTAACAGAGATGCTTTGTTCCCGAGTTTTTTCATTGCCAATGCATACCGAATTAGATGCTGAGCAGCAAAAGTATATATCTGATTCTGTTATTGAGTTTTTATCTCAAAATAAATAGGTTAGTCTATTCCTAATGGAAAAATATTTTGCACACGAAACAGCTGTAGTTGATGAAGGATGCAGCATAGGCGAAGGAACTAAAATTTGGCATTTTTCGCATATAATGGCTGGTTCCCAAATTGGGCGGCAATGTAACATTGGTCAGAATGTGGTAATTTCTCCCAATGTTATTTTAGGGGATAACTGTAAAGTTCAAAACAATGTATCCCTTTATACGGGAGTAATTTGCGAGGATGATGTTTTTTTAGGCCCTTCTATGGTTTTTACGAATGTAACTAATCCTCGTAGTGCTGTGAACCGTAAGAGCGAGTATCGAACAACAACGGTTGGAAAAGGTGCAACTATTGGCGCAAATGCAACTATAGTTTGTGGCCATGATATTGGCGCATTTGCCTTTATTGGTGCAGGTGCGGTTGTTACTAAGACAGTGCTACCATATGCGCTGGTAGTCGGGAATCCAGCCAGACAGATTGGATGGATGAGTGAGTACGGACATCGATTGGAGTTTGACGAGTCTGGTATTGCCGTTTGTCCAGAGAGCGCAGCTCGTTACAAGCTGATTAATGGGCTTGTAAGTAAAATGTAACGGAGTATTCTCCTTGTTTTAATGGAGGGAGCGTATCTAAAAAATATTGAACCATGAAGAATTTTGGATTGATAGGTGCTGCTGGGTTTATTGCAGTACGCCACCTAAGAGCAATAAAGGAAACAAATAATAATCTTCTAGCCGCTTTAGATAAGTTTGATAGTGTGGGGATTATTGATAGCTATTTCCCCAAAGCAGACTTTTTCGTCGAGTTTGAGAGATTTGATCGTCATTTTGACAAGTTAAAGCGCGCTGGACATAAAATTGATTATGTAAGCATTTGTACACCGAATTACCTGCATGATTCACATATCCGATTTGCTCTTCGTCAAGGTGCAGATGCCATCTGCGAAAAGCCGTTGGTTCTCAACCCTTGGAATATTGATGCTCTTGGTGTTATAGAGAAGGAAACTGGTAAAAAAATTCATAACATTCTTCAATTACGTTTACATCCTGCAATAATTGCTTTAAAGCAGCAAATTGAAAATGGACCAAAAGATAAAGTATACGACATTGATTTGACGTATATCACTAGTAGAGGTAACTGGTATTACACTTCTTGGAAGGGAGATGTTCAAAAATCAGGTGGTATTGCAACAAACATAGGGGTTCATTTCTACGATATGTTGACTTGGATTTTTGGAGAGGTTCAGCAGAATGTTGTTCATGTACTTGAGCCTAGTCGTTCAGCCGGTTTTCTAAACTTGAAAAATGCTCGCGTTCGTTGGTTTCTTAGTATCGATTATAATGATATCCCTCAAGAAGTAAAAGAAAAGGGTGCAAGAACATACCGTTCAATAACAGTAGAAGGGAATGAAATCGAATTTAGCGATGGCTTTACAGATTTACATACTGCAAGCTACAAGCATATTTTGGAAGGAGAAGGATTTGGATTAGAATGCGCTCGTCAGTCGATACAAATTGTGCATGATATCAGAAATGGAGCTCCTGTAGGAAAGGTGGGCGACTATCATCCTTTTGTAAAATAGAGTTTTGCTTTGATTTTGTTAGTTCTGGTTCTTTAGATGGAGTCATTTTCTTCCGAGATAGCAAACTGAATTCCAAGGAGGCCTGGTAGGTTGCACTACTTTTGTAGAACATCTAGTTAAAAGTCCCTTTTGTCACTAAGTTAATTTACAATGTACGAAAGATTAGTAAAAAAAGAAGCGACCCTAGGCGTTATTGGACTAGGATATGTTGGGTTGCCTATAGCATTAGAGTTTGCTCGTAAGTTCAAGGTTGTTGGCTTTGACATTAAGGAAGAGCGAGTTGAATTAATGAGGCGAGGTGTTGATCCTAGCCGAGAGTTGGCTGCTGAAGCCTTTGCTGATGCGGATATCCTTTTTACTTCCGATGTTGAAACGCTAAGGAATGTAAACTTTTTTATAGTCGCTGTTCCTACACCAATCGATGCCCACAATCTTCCCGATTTAAAGCCATTATTGGCGGCTACTCGTACAGTTGGTAAAGTGCTAAAAAAGGGAGATTATGTAGTTTTTGAGTCAACTGTATATCCTGGTTGTACAGAAGAAGATTGTATTCCTCTGCTTGAGCAACTTTCTGGACTAACATATAATGAGGATTTTAAGGTAGGTTTTTCCCCCGAAAGAATTAACCCTGGAGATCATATTCATACGCTAACAAATGTAATTAAAATAACCTCAGGAGGGGATTCTGAATCTGCCGAACAAATAGCCAAAACCTATGAAGCTATTATAAAACCAGGGGTTCATAGGGCTAGCTGTATAAAGGTTGCGGAAGCTGCTAAGATTATCGAAAATACTCAGCGCGATATAAACATTGCGTTTATGAACGAACTGTCTATTATTTTTAGCAGAATGGGTATTAATACATTTGAAGTTCTAGAGGCTGCAGGAACAAAATGGAATTTCTTGAAATTTTTCCCAGGATTGGTTGGGGGCCATTGTATCGGAGTCGATCCGTACTACTTATCCTATAAGGCCAAAGCACTTGGCTATCATGCTCAGATAATTAATTCAGGTCGTTTTATAAACGACTCTATGGGAGGCTACATTGCCAAGCAGATAGTGAAAAAGGTAATTGCTGCTGACAAGGAGGTTAAAAAGGCTAAGATCTTAGTAATGGGAGTAACCTTCAAGGAGGATGTTGCCGATATCAGAAATTCAAAGGTTGTAGATATCTACAATGAACTGAAATCTTACGGTATTCAGCAGATTGACGTGGTTGATCCATATGCTTCATCTCATGAAGTTTTTGAGGAGTACGGATTTTCGCTAAAGGAACAGGTTGATGATAAGTATGATGCAATTATAGTTGCCGTTTCTCACAAGGATTATATTTCGTTGGATTCCGAATATTTTAAATCAATAGCGGCTAAAGGCTGTGTGTTTGTTGATGTAAAAGGCATCTTTAGACAATTGAGAGATCAATTTACCTATTGGAGTTTGTAGTCGAAAACATATTAACGTAGGAGGGGATTTCGCTGTTTCTTATTATTTAATGGAATATTTTGGGGTATTCTACAAAATATAAGTAGTAGTTATATCTAGTTCCGAATACAAAGAGCGATATATTTCGTAGGCATGAGACTTATGAAATTCGAAAAGAAAACTCTTAAAAATAGAGATAAGGACTGTCCAATTATATATTGGACAGTCCTTTTTCTTTAATTAAGTATCTTTATATCATCTATAAAAAGGGCCTTTTGGCTAGATATTGTAACAGAGCAGGAAGCATTACCTGCTTTTTGGAAGACTGCACTTATTTCTTGAAATTCATTAAGCATTACAGCCGTATATGAGAGACTCTTTTCGATTGCCCCAACTTTAATTGTTACGTCCGAAAGAATAGTTGTCCAACCTTTAATTTTAATTTTGACTGTAACGTCTCCGCTGTTGGCTGAAAGATTTAATGGGATGGTTGTTATGCTGCCATTCGTACTCGCTGTTCCAACTTTTATTGCTCCTCCTGCCTTTTTTATGGTTGTTAGGTTCGTAAAATTTCCATTACCTTCCCAGTCGGTATTGGAGCCAGAGGTACTAGTGCTACTGCCTGTTAGTATAGCATCAAAGTTTTCTTGCATTATTAAAGTCTGATTTTGGGTTGGAGTATTTGGATCTATAGTGAAAGTTTCCCCAATTTCATTAACCGCATCGCTTCCTGAAATCGAAATTGTGACTGTTGCCTGATTAGATTCAGCTATATCAACTGTTAGGGTTAAAAGATCCTGTGCTGCGAGGACGTAACTTTTACTGAACACTCTTTCTCCAATTTTTACTTTGGATGTAATATTCCCTGCCGCAAAGTATCCTATCTTTGATTCTCCATTTGCATAAAATAAGCTGTCGGAACCTTGATTTATTGTTGTAGAATAGGTAAGATAATTGTCTGCACAGTATTTCTTAAATTTATCAGTATAAACAACTTTAACCCCTGCATTTGTTTGTAGGCAGATGAGGTTAAGAGATGTTGTCACACCTGCACTTATCGAAAAGTCTTTTGAAGCACCGTATATAGGTGCTTCAAATTGTGGTAACAAAAGAGTTGGTGAGGATACGGTGATGCTATACTCCCCTTTAGTTAGTTCTAAAGGGGTATTAAGTAGTGCAACTTTCCCTTCGACCTTAAAGGTCGGATCAGTTTTCCCTCGAATTGTAAAATCATAATCAGCAACAATCAAGACTCCTTTAAATCGAACTAAAGGATCTACAGCTGCTCTTAAATCTAAGTAGCCTTTACTATAATTTTCTTTCTTGATCTCATCTTTGGTGCATTGAGCTAAAAATAAAACAGCCAATGCAAAAAGCGCAGTTGCAATTTTCATTGAGGTTTTAGTTAAAAAATTAGAAATTAACTAAAAAACAACGATTTTATGCGATTTGTTGAAATTTTAAGTGGAAAATTATGCAAGTACCGGCTGAAGAAAAAGTTATTTCCCTAGCCTGTAGCATATATTAATCCCACCCTTATACGGCAAATACTCTTCGCTTCCGTTTAATTTAATAGGGCTGCCATCTGCATAGTTTGGCTTTTGCCCGTCTGGAAAGGTATATCTATCATGCATGGTCCATGCTCGACCTCCTCCTACAAAAACTTCGGCCATCCATCTATCGTTAAATTGATATTCGTAGCCTAATGTAACTCCTGCAAGCATTGTCCACGAATAATCAAATATATTGGTATTCTTATAATCACTATCTAACCATCCCGGTTTTGACATTCTCGACATGGCGTAACCAAAATTAATGCCGCCATAAAAACCGTGAAACTTCTCCTTTAAAAAGTAGCGTCCTTCGGGCATCACCATTAAAATACGCATTGGACCACTTGTCGATGTTTCGTTTTTAAAAGTGGCCAGAACATCAAACGAAAAGGTCCAATGGTTGGATATGGCTGTTTCTACTGATGGATTAACCCCTCCGATGAAGGGTGTTGCTAAGTTGAATTTTGCGTAAGTCTGTCCAAAAGAGGGGATTGATACGCAGAAAAGAATAAAAATGAGAAATCGTTGCATAAAAGTAGTTATGGATAATGTTTATTAAACAAAGAAAGACAATAAATCAAATAGGTTGAAAATGGGATTTGTATTTTATCATAAAAGTGAATATTTATCTATGTGTAAGGTTAGTGAAGAGGACGGAACGTATATGCGAAGAATTTAAGGAATTCATAAAAAAGAGATTCTTCTTGCGGTCCGTGTTCGATCTAAGTTAAAAACCATTATCTTTGCAGCACTTTTGTGGAAATATGTGTAGCCAAAATGCACGTTGTTTTGGTCAAAATTCATATATAAACTCTTTGTTGATCAGCCGTTTCTGTTTTAGTGGCTGTAATCGACGAAGCTTTGCTGTAAATAAATTTTGAGTAACGTTAATTAAATAATAAATGATACAAAAGGTTAGTTTTATACTTGCAATATCTTTGTCTATCTTACTAATTTCTAATGAGGTAATGTCGCAAAACATTACTCCAGATATGATCGAAAAGGCAAAGGCTGCAGGTGTTTCTCAGCAGCAAATTGATGCAGCCTTGAAGCAGCAGCAGCAAGGTAATGCACCCTCTACAGTAGTTGCAAAACCTCGTGTTAATACATCTAGCATCGATCGTAATTCTAGAGCTGATAGTATTTATGCTACTCAGCTAAAAGAAACGGGACGGGCAGTAGAAGACTCGGCCAAAAAATTAATGGTTTTTGGTCGTGAAATCTTTAAGCAAAAGAATCTAACCTTTACTCCTAATTTTAACCTAGCAACGCCTAAAAGTTATCGTATTGGTCCGGGAGATGATCTTATGATTAACGTATATGGAGCTTCTGAAGATAATATTCAGCAAAAGGTAAGTGCAGATGGGAAAATTGTAATTCCAACTTTAGGACCAGTTTCCTTGTCAGGACTTTCTATAGAGGGAGCCGAAAGTAAGCTTAGGTCTGCGATGTCTAAAATTTATGGAGGACTAAATAGTGGCTCTACCCATTTAACACTTTCGCTAAGAAATATTCGTAGCATTAAGGTAAATATTGTTGGCGAGGTGGTTGTTCCTGGAACCTACACACTCCCTTCGTTAGCAACTCTATTTAATGCTCTTTACATGGCTGGCGGGATAAATGATATTGGATCTCTTCGTAGCGTAAAGGTATATAGAGGAACAAAATTGGTTGGTGATCTTGATGTGTACGATTACTTACTAAATGGTCAGTTTGGCTCTAATGTTAGGCTCGAAGATAACGATATGATAGTTGTGTCTCCTTATCAGAGTTTGGTTTCGTTGACAGGTGCTGTGAAGAGATCGAGAATTTTTGAGCTAAAAAAGGGGGAGACGTTAAACGATGCTATTCGATTTGCTGGTGGATTTAAAGCTGATGCCTATTCCCAAAATGTTTTAGTAAAACGGAGCAACGGTCGTCAGTACGAAATACATACTATCGAAAATGCAGACTTTCCCAAATTTAAATTGCAAGATGGAGATAGCGTTGGTGTTGGTGTGGTTGTAAAAACTTTTGCTAATAAGTTAGAAATTAGAGGTGCGGTTTACCGTCCTGGTATTTATGCTCATAACGAGAAAATTGCTACCGTTAAGCAGCTTATTGATAAAGCGGAGGGTGTTAGAGGGGATGCTTTCTTGACTAGGGCTCAAATAACCAGAGTGCTTCCTGATTCTTCTAAGCAAATGGTGGCTGTTGACTTATATGCTTTACTTAACAATAAAACAGGCGATATAGAGCTTCAGAATAAGGATGTTCTTTATGTTCCCTCCATATACGATCTGCAGAGAGATTTTAGAATCTCGATAAATGGTGCCGTTTCTAATCCAAAATCGTATGATTACAAGAAGGATATGACTGTTGAGGACTTAATTGTGATGGCTGGTGGTCTAAAATATGATGCTTCTTTAAAGCGGATAGAGGTCGCAAGACGAATTCGTGATCCGTATTCATTAACACCCACAGAAAAAACGGCCGAGATCTTTGAGTTTGATATAAATTCCGATTTGACAATTTCAAGTGGCGCTAAATCTTTTGTTCTGCAACCTTTCGATGTCGTTACTGTTCGAACATCTCCTGGATACGAGAAGCAGCAGTCTGTAACCTTAAAAGGTGAAATTGTTTTTGGAGGTGATTTTGTTCTTTCTTCAAAAAACCAGCGTATTAGCGATGTTGTAAAAAATGCTGGAGGTGTTACTCCTCAGGCCTATATAAAAGGTGCTCGATTGTCTCGTAAGATGACCTTTGACGACTCTCTAAGGGTTATTAATATGTTAAAGATAACAGCCAATAATAAAAGGGATTCGGTTGATTTTAAAAAGTTGGATTTAGGTTCTGAATATTATGTCGGAATTAATTTGGCTGAAGCTCTAAAAAATCCAGGTTCCGAAGCAGACGTTATTTTAAAAGATGGCGATGTTATTAACGTGCCTCAATTTAATAATACGGTAAAAATTAGCGGAGCAGTGCTATATCCCAACACGGTTTCGTTTAGTAGCAGCTATTCTTTAAAAGACTATGTTTCCATGGCAGGAGGGTATGGAGATGGTGCTAAGAAGAGGAAAGCGTTTGTCATTTACATGAATGGTATGGCCGCACGGAAAAAATGGCTTTCTTCTCCTCGAATAGAACCTGGTTGCGAAATTGTGATCCCCAATAAACCGAATAGAAAAGGAACCTCGGCAGGCGAAATATTGGGCTATACTACATCTGTAGCTTCAATCGCAGCTATGATGGCTACATTCTACAATGTGTTTAAGTAGATGTTGATAATTAGGTTAGTAGTTAGTAGGAAATCGTTAGGCGACTCCTAATCCTCTATTAACGATTAACATCTGCCAACTCCCGACTCCCGATTATATGACACACAAAGACCTTGACGTTTGGAGATTATCAATGGAGTTGGTGGTTGATATTTATCAAATTACAGAAACTTACCTAAGTCTGAAATGTTTGGTTTAACCTCACAAATCCGTCGAGCCTTAGTATCTGTACCATCAAATATTGCAGAAGGGGCACGAGGAAGAGTTTAAAGGAATATGTACAATTTTTTTATGTGGCTTTAGGATCAGCTTCGGAGGTCGATACTCAATTGGAGCTGATAAAACGACTTGGATTTGCAGAAATTTCTATTGAACTCCTCGATAAAATAGAGCACGTAAAGAAAATGCTACTTAATCTAATTAAAGTACTAAAAGAGAAGGAAGAGAAGCGTTAGTCGTTAGTAGGTTGTAGTTAGTCGACTTCCGATTCCCGATTAACGACTCCTGATCAACACAGAAACACAAAGATACAGAGATACCCAGAGTCAAATCGGAGTTGTCATTTCGACTCCCGACTTCCGATTCCCGACTCCCCAATACAGAAAACAATAAGCAAATGACCAATACTCCAAACAACCAACAAACCCCAATTGAAACTCCGCCAACAAAAAAATCCGGCGAAATAGAAATCGATCTTCTGGAAATTGCCCGTAAACTTTGGGATAATCGAAGATTTATACTAAAGGTTACCGCAATTTTTGCTGCAGTAGGACTATTTGTGGCCATTTTTTCGGCTAAAGAGTATACCTCTAGTGTCACTATGGTTCCTCAATTAAGCGATGGTAAAAGCAAGGCTGGAGGCTTGGCAGGTTTGGCTGCAATGGCAGGGGTTAACCTTGGCGATTTAGGAGGAGGAAGCGAACTTTCTCCAACTATCTATCCCAAAATAATGGCTAGCGTTCCTTTTAAGAAGGATTTAATGCATACCAAGGTAAAATTCGAGAATATACCACACGAAATTACCCTTTACGACTACTATACCAATAAGGATTATCAACCGTTCAATCTACTTAATACAATAAAGAAGTATACTATTGGGTTGCCTGGAGTAATTCTAAAAGCCATGAAAGGGGAAAGTCGGGAGTCGGGAGTCGGGAGTCGCGAATCGAAATACCTGAGACTTTCTCAAAAGGAAGAAGCTGTAGCCAAGATCTTGTCTTCGAAGGTTTCTCTAGCAATCAATGAAAAGGAGGGAACTTTGAATCTTACGGCCAATATGTCAGAGGCATTGGTTTCTACTCAGGTGGTAGAGGCTGCACGCTTGCTTCTGCAGAAGTATATAACAGATTTCAAGGTGGATAAGGTTAAACAAAACCTTGATTTTATACAACAGCGTTACAACGAAGCAAAAAGAAATTTCGAACAAAAGCAGATGCAGCTGGCAGCCTTTAAGGATGGTAACCGTAATGTAATATTGGCTTCTGTACAAACGTCTGGAGAACGTCTTAACGCTGAGTATAGCTTACTATATAGCGTCTATTCCGAGTTGGCAAAGCAGCTGGAGCAGGCTAAAATTAAGGTGAAGGATGCAACACCAGTATTGACGGTTGTTGAGCCTGCGGTTGTGCCTAATCAGAAATCGAAACCTAATCGGCCTCTGATCCTAATTGGTTTTGCTTTCTTTGGAGGATTTATTGCGGTTGGTTTCCTTTTGTTTAAGGAGTTAAAAAATAATTTTATAGCGAATAAACACAAGAATAATGAATAAGGTATTGGTAACAGGTGCTGATGGATTTATTGGATCGCACCTTACAGAAATGTTACTTGCAGAGGGCTATAAGGTAAAGGCTCTATCACAATATAACTCGTTTAACTATTGGGGATGGTTGGATGATATTAAGCATCCTAATCTTGAAGTTGTAACTGGTGATGTTAGAGATCCTCATTTTTGCAAGCATATTACAAAGAATGTAGATACAATATTTCATTTAGCTGCACTTATTGCAATTCCTTATTCTTATGTTGCACCTGATAGTTACGTTGATACCAATGTAAAAGGGACGCTAAATATTTGTCAAGCTGCAAAAGAAAATGGGGTTAAGCGAGTATTGGTAACTTCAACATCAGAAGTTTACGGTACTGCACAATATGTCCCAATTGATGAAAAGCATCCAAAGCAGCCGCAATCTCCATATTCAGCATCTAAAATAGGTGCTGATATGATGGCAATGAGCTTCTATAATGCGTTTGAGTTACCTGTAGTTATTGTAAGACCGTTTAATACCTATGGACCTCGCCAATCGGCAAGAGCAATAATTCCTACTATTATTGCTCAAATTGCTAATGGAATTAAGGAAATAAAGTTAGGAGATTTAACTCCAACTCGCGATTTTAACTTCGTAAAGGATACATGTCGTGGTTTTATTGAATTATCTAAGTGTGATGAAGCAATAGGGCAAGAGGTGAATATTGCCTCAAACTACGAAATATCGATGCGCGATACATTGGAACTAATTGCTAAGATTATGGATGCCGATGTTAAGTTTGTAGAAGATGAACAGCGTATCAGACCTCAAAATTCGGAGGTGTTCCGCTTGTGGGGAGATAATACGAAAATCAAAGGATTAACAGGTTTTTCTCCAAAATATAGCATTGAAGAAGGTTTAAAGGAAACCATAGAATGGTTTAAAAATCCTGAAAATCTTAAAAAGTATAAGGCCGGGATTTATAATATCTAATAGTGGATTTGTGGATAAGTTTAGCAAGATAGTTTCATTCATAAGAGATACATTCAATAAACCTGAAGGTTTTATCCCATTGCATGAGCCAACCTTTATTGGCAACGAAAAAAAGTATATCAGCGAATGCATCGATACGACATTTGTGTCTAGCGTTGGTAAATTCGTTGACCGATTTGAAGAGATGGTTGCAGAGTATACTGGAGCAAAAAAGGCTGTTGTATGCGTTAATGGAACAAATGCACTTCATCTTGCATTGCAGCTGGTTGGTGTTCAAGCAGGAGATGAGGTTATAACACAGCCATTAACATTTATCGCTACAGCAAATGCAATTTCTTATGCTAATGCACACCCTGTTTTTATTGATGTCGATTTAGATACCATGGGGCTTTCTCCTGTGAAAATGGAAGAATGGCTTGTTCTCAATGCAGAGGTAAAGGAAGATGGTTGCTATAATAAGATAACTCAACGTCGTATTAAGGCGTGTGTTCCAATGCATACTTTTGGGCATCCTGTTCATTTAGATGAGCTAGTTGATCTTTGTAATAGGTATATGATTGAGCTAGTAGAAGATGCTGCAGAAAGTATTGGTAGCTACTATAAAGGTAAGCATACTGGAACTTTTGGAAAAGTTGGAATTCTCAGCTTCAACGGGAATAAAACCATTACTACAGGTGGTGGGGGGATGCTGCTTTTTACTGATGAAGAGTTAGGAAAGTATGCAAAACATATTACAACACAGGCAAAAGTGCCTCATCCTTGGGAGTTTGTTCACGATCATATTGGATACAACTATCGTATGCCAAATATTAATGCGGCTTTAGGTTGTGCGCAAATGGAAAGTCTTCCCCTATTTATTGAGAAAAAACGTGAAGTTGCATCTTTGTATAATGAATTCTTTTCTTCATTGGGTATTAGGTTTGCTATTGAGCCTAAAGGAACACAAAGTAACTATTGGCTTTGCGCTATAATTCTAGAGAATAAAGAAGAAAGAGATGCATTCCTTAAGTTCTCGAATGAGAATGGAGTTATGACTCGCCCAATATGGCGATTGATGAATAAGTTGTCGATGTTCGAAAATTGCCAATGTGGCGATCTTTCTAATGCAGAGTGGTTGGAAGATCGTGTCGTAAATGTTACAAGTACTGTAAAGCTATGAGACCTTTAATTCTTGTTGGCGGAGGTGGTCACTGTAAATCGGTGATTGATGTTGCTGAACAAGCGGGTTTTGAAATTCACGGGATTCTCGATTTGCCTGAGAATATTGGGGAATCAATTTTAAACTATTCAATAATTGGATCAGATGATAAAATTATTGATTATGTTAATGATTTTGATTTTGTTGTGACTGTTGGGCAGATAAAGAATCCTGACTTACGAAAAAGAATTCATAGAAAAATACTAGAAGCGGGGGGGCAACTGCGTACCGTTATTTCACCAAAGTCGCATGTTTCGAATTATTCGAAAGTAGAGGATGGCACGGTTGTACTGCATAATTCGGTTATTAATGCGGATGCTTCAATTGGCTTTGGATGTATTATCAATACTCTTTCGAATGTTGAACACGATGTAACAATTGGCGATTTTTGTCACATTTCAACAGGCGCAATGGTTAATGGTGGTTGTATAATTGGCAATGATTGCTTTGTTGGTAGTCAATCAGTTTTGGCTCATGGCGTTAAAGTTGTTGATGGCTGTATAATTTCGGCAGGTTCATTTTTACATAAGTCACTAGCCATCCGTGGTGTCTACTTTGGTAATCCTGCTAAGTTGATTAAAAGATTATGATGGGGAAGCATAAGACATTAGTTATTGCCGAAGCTGGCGTTAATCATAATGGTAGTTTTGAATTGGCTAAACGATTAGTTGATGCTGCGGCTAATGCAGGTGCTGATTATGTCAAATTTCAGACGTTTAAAGCTGAAAAACTTGTAACAGTAACAGCCTCCAAAGCTGATTACCAAAAGGAAAATACAAATAAGAACAATGAGTCGCAATTGGAAATGTTGCGTAAGTTGGAGCTTTCTTTTGATGATTTTATTCTGCTATCTGAATATTGCAAAGAGAAAAATATAGGATTTCTTTCAACTCCTTTCGATCTCGAAACAATAAATTTTTTAGAACCTCTGATTCCTTTTTTTAAAGTACCATCAGGCGAAATAACTAACTATCCATATTTAAAAAGAATAGCTTTATTAGGTAAGCCTGTTATTTTCTCGACAGGGATGTGTACAGTTGAGGACATCCGAAATGCTTTGAATGTATTAACGGCTAATGGACTTTCGAAATCTGATATTTCTGTACTTCACTGCAATACCGAATATCCGACACCAATGCAAGATGTGAATTTGAATGCAATGGTTTCTATTCGTGAAGAATTTGGTGTCAATGTAGGTTATTCTGATCACACATTAGGAATAGAGGTTCCTATTGCAGCTGTCGCTTTAGGTGCTAAAATAATTGAAAAGCACTTTACCTTGGATAAGAATATGGAAGGTCCAGATCATATTGCTTCTTTAGATCCTTTAGAACTATCAGAAATGATTTTTGCTATTAGAAATATCGAAAAAGCAATGGGTACAGGTATAAAAGAGCCTTCTGAATCGGAACTGAAGAATATTAGTGTTGCCCGAAAAAGCATAGTTGCCTCTAAAGCGATATATAAGGGTGAGGTGTTTAGCGAGTTTAATCTAGCTGCAAAACGGCCAGGAACTGGCATTTCGCCTATGAAATGGGAATTTGTTATTGGGAAAGAGGCAACGAGAGATTATATGCCTGATGAACTAATTGATGAGGATTATCTTTAAATGAATAAAAGAAAAATCTGTGTAGTTACAGGCACTAGGGCTGAGTATGGGTTGCTAAGTAAATTGATGAAGATGATTCAGGAAGATGCTGAATTAGAACTTCAAATTATAGTAACTAATATGCATCTTAGTTCAAACTATGGGAGTACATATAAGGAGATAGAAGCAGATGGTTTTAGTATTAGTAAAAAGATTGATATACTGAAATTTGGAAATAGCAATGTAGGTGTTGCACAATCAACAGGTTTGGCAGTATCAGAGTTTGCAAAGGCATTTGAAGAGTTGGCTCCTAATTTGATTCTTATACTAGGCGATAGGTATGAGATGTTGGCAGTTGCTGTTGCTGCATTGTTTATAAGGATACCCATCGCTCACTTACATGGAGGAGAGCTAACAGAAGGCGCGATTGATGATGCCATACGTCATTCTATAACTAAAATGAGTCACATACATTTTACCTCTACCGAAGCTTATAGAAATCGTGTTATCCAATTAGGGGAGAATCCTGATCGTGTCTTTAATGTAGGTGCCATAGGAATAGACAATATTAAGCATTCAAATTTTCTTGCTAAGGAAGAGTTTGAAAAGTCGATAGATTTTAAGTTAGGTAAGCTTACATTCTTAGTTACCTATCATCCGGCAACTCTTGATCGTATATGTTCTGAAGCGGCAGTTGATAATTTGCTTCAAGCGCTTGATAGATTTCCTGATGCAACGATCATATTTACAAAACCTAATTCTGATGCCGATAGCTATATTATTTCTAAGATGATAGATGCTTACGCTATAGCTAATGGTGACCGATGTAAAGTTTTTACATCATTAGGTCATTTACGATACTTATCAGCTCTTAAGTATGTTGATGTTGTAATAGGTAACTCATCAAGCGGAATACTTGAGGTTCCAAGTTTTGGGATTCCTACCGTAAATATTGGTAATCGTCAAAAAGGAAGGATTGCTGCTCAAAGTGTCTTGAACTGTAATGTTACTAGTGAAGATATTACTAATGCTATTAGCAATGCAATCGGTTTGGCTAAGGATAGACGCTTAAAAGATGTTGAAAACCCTTACGAAAAGGATGAAACAGCTGCTACTATTATGAAAACTCTTAAGGAGTTAGAATTGGATAATCTTACCGTAAAGAAATTCTACGATATATGCTAGACTATAGTAAATATATTATCAATCGAGATTTTACAGTACGTGGTGCTTTGATAAAGTTAAACGCACTCTCAAATGATGTACTGACACTATTTGTATTAGATGAAGGTAGGTTGGTAGGTACACTTACGGATGGTGATGCTAGAAGAGGATTAATAAATGGAGTTCAATTGACTGATAGTGTGGATAAGATTATGAAAAAGGATTTTAGTTATCTCAAGGATGATGAAAATCCTTTTCTACGTCAAGTCGACTTTCGGAATAGAAGCATTCAGTTATTACCAAGCATTAATGAAAAAGGTGAAATCGTAAAGATATACAACCTAAAGAAGTTAAAAGCAATACTTCCTATTGATGCTGTTTTAATGGCAGGGGGTAAGGGAGAGCGTTTACGACCTTTGACAGAAACAACACCTAAACCATTGCTTAAAGTAGGAGATAAAGCTATTATAGACTACAATATTGAAAGCTTACTGCTAAATGGTGTTGAAAACATTAGCGTTACCGTAAACTATTTGGCAGATCAACTCGAAGAACACTTCGCAAATCCGAAGCAAGGGGTGAAGGTAAAGTGTGTACGAGAACCTAGATTTTACGGTACCATGGGTGCAGTTAAACTGGTTGATGGATTTAAGCATGATGTGGTGTTGATTATGAATTCAGATTTATTCACCAATATAGATTTGTCCGATTTTTATAGGCATTTTCTAGAAAAGGATGCAGATATGTCTGTAGCTTCTGTTCCCTATACTGTAAATATACCATTTGGCATATTTGAGCTGGATGGTAGGAATATCACATCGTTAAAAGAGAAACCTACCTATAACTACTACGCTAATTCGGGTATATATCTTATAAAGAAGGATCTTCTTAATTTAATTCCTACCGATCAGTGTTTTAATGCAACCGATATGATAGAGTTGTTGATTAGTAAAAAGAAGAATGTTATTAGGTATCCGCTTCTTGGATATTGGGTTGATATTGGACGGCATGAAGATTTCAATAGGGTTCAAGATTATGTTAAACACTTACACTTTCAATAATGTTGAATGAAAAAAAAATACTTGCAATTATACCTGCAAGAGGTGGTAGTAAGGGAGTGCCCGGGAAAAATATTAAAAATTTATTAGGGAAACCCTTAATTACTTGGACAATTGATGTGTTAAAATTGTCCAAGTATATAGATAGAATATTCGTATCTACGGATAGTAAAGAAATTAGAAATATTGCCGTTAATAATGAGATTGAAGTACCTTTCTTGCGAAATGAGTTATTGGCAAAAGATAATTCATTAGTAATCGATGCTGTTATTGAAGCAATTGATTATTTTTCTTCTATTGGAGAAATGTATGATATTGTATTATTATTTGAGCCAACTTCTCCTATGAGAAATGTAGAATTGGTTGATGAAGCAATAACCATATTGAAAGAAAATACTGAGATTGATTCTATTGCAACTTTTTCTGAGATAGAATTGCCTCTTGAAAGAATTTGGTTAATCGAAAATAATTCTCCGCGATTAATGTCTCAGAGCAATAATGCTTTTAAGCCACGACAGCAATTGTCGGTTGCGTATAAATTGAATGGGTTATTATATGGAATACGTGTAAATGTATTGAAAAGTATGGCTAAACCTCAAATAATAACAGATAATGTATTTCCTTTAATTACAAAAAGAGATATTTCAACTGATATTGATGATATGTCTGATTTTGAGTATATAGAATTTTTAATGTCAAAAAATGAAAACAATTTTAATAACAGGGGGTAGTAGTGGAGTTGGAAAAACTCTTGTTGAGTACTTTTCTAACCAATACAAAGTAATAACTATTGCTAGACGTGTTGAAGAAATGCGTAGTGCTTTTTCAAATAATCCCAATGTTGACATATACAAAGCCGATTTAGCTTCTATGTCAGATTTGTGTGATGTATTGAATGAAATAACTAAAAAATATCAAAGAGTTGATTGTATTATTAACAATGCAGGTATAATGCATAAAGGAGATGTAGAGCTAGTGTCTACTGATGATTTAATGAAATCTATAACGGTAAATGCAATATCTCCTATAGAAATTGTAAAATTCTTTCTTCCAGGAATGAAAAAAAACAATTTTGGAAGAATCATAAATCTAACGTCAGGTGCTCCTTTAAACTGTTTTAAAGGTGTTGGTGCATATAGTGCATCTAAATCTATTTTAAATACTTTAACCGTAACCTTGGCAAAAGAAATGATGGAGTATGATATAAAAATAAATCTAATGAGCCCAGGACCTGTTAAAAGTGAGATGGCACCTGATGCTTTGTTAGAACCATCAATTTGTATTCCTACAGTTGAATACTTATTAAATGAAGTAGCTGATACGGGGAAATTTTACTGGTTGGGATATGAAATTCCTCTTTCTCCTGATCTTGAAGGTATAGATTGGCTTAATGGTATTGCAAGTGATAGATTTAATAAAATCTTGTAAAGTGAAAAAAATTGGAATAATTGGATATAACGATGGCAATGGTCATCCATATTCTTTTTCGGCAATAATTAATGGATACGATAAGGATTATATGAGCCATTGTCCATATAAAACCATATATAATTATTTGCAAAAAAGGAATGAAAATGAATTTGGGATAGGTAATTTGCGAGTAACTCACGTTTGGACGCCTTCTGAGAAAGTATCTATCGATATTTCTAAATGTACTTATATCGATAATATTGTAGATAAGTATGAGGATATGGCTGGTCAAGTTGATGCTGTTATTATAGCAAGGGATGACGTAGAATCTCATTTCAAAATTGCCTCATTCTTTCTAGAAAGAGGAACACCAGTTTTTATTGATAAACCATTGTGTATTTCTTTTACCGAGTTAGATTATTATAAACCATTTCTAGAAAATGGTTTATTAATGTCCTGTTCGGGTTTACGTTATAAGGATGAAATAGTAACGAGTTTTGATGGTGAATTGGATAAAAATGACATTATATATGCAAATGCTTTTACTTTGCTAGATTGGAATAAATATGGAATACATGTTTTAGAAGGTGTTACACCTTTGTTGGGAAGTGATATTGTTAACGTTGAAAATCTCAATGGAAAAAATCATTATATTGTTAAAGTTACTTACTCTTCTGGTAAATATTTGTTGATTCAATTACATACAGATGTTTCCATTGGTCTTAAATCGTATATCTATACAAGCAATCAGGAATTTAAGGTAGTCTTTGATGATAATTTTTCTTGCTTTAAGAGGATGTTGGAAGGTTTTAACACAATGCTTATAACTGGGAAATCTCCGATACCATCATACGAAACTGTTTCAATAATAAAATCTTTAATAAGGGGTAGAAATGAAAAATAAGATAATAATTATTACAGGGGGAATGGGGCTAATTGGAAAAGAAATAGTAAATAATATCAAAAGGAAAGGGGGATTGCCAATAATTGTAGATATTAATGTTGATACAAATTTAGAAAATGGTATAATTAATATAGACATCACTAATGATAATGATATTAATAAAGGAATTGACGCTATTATTGATCATTTTGGTAGGATTGATGGTTTAGTTAATAATGCATATCCAAGAACAAGTGATTGGGGAAATAGATTTGAACTTATAGAGCCCAATTCTTGGAGAAAAAATATAGATATGCAGTTGAATAGTTACTTTGTGATTAGTCAGAAAGTATTAAAACAGATGGCATTACAAGGGTTTGGTTCTATCGTTAATATAGCATCTATTTACGGTGTTGTAGGCAACGATTTTACGCTATATGAAGAATATGGAGGTACCTCTCCAGCTGCTTACTCTGCCATAAAGGGTGGATTAATTAATTTTACTCGATATCTTGCTTCGTATTATGGCAGGAAAGGTATTCGAGTTAACAGTGTATCACCTGGTGGCATTTTTGATAATCAACACCATTCATTTGTTTCAAGGTATGAAGCAAAGGTTCCAATGGGGAGGTTAGGTAGACCTGACGATATTGCCCCTGCTGTATCATTTTTGCTTTCAGATGAAGCAAAATACATTACTGGACAAAATTTGATTGTTGATGGAGGTTGGACTTGTATCTAGTAATTACTCAGGACTTCTGTATTGCATCTAAGTGATTTAACGTTGAAATTACGGATGTAGAAGTAAAGCCGAGTTTACTCGGAAGTTAAACCGAAGTTAAACGGTATTTTGAAATAGCAGAGAAGTAGAAAGCCAATGTGTATTTGGCGTAAGCCATTTCGTATTACTTCTGTTTAACTTCCGTCTATTCCCGTTTAACTTCTAGTATAAGTTCTCTTGACGAGTAAATGTTTAAAATCAACAAAAAAAGACCTGAGTAGTTACTGTATCTAATAATATATGAAAAAAAAATATTTGATTTTAGTAAATGCCGCTTTCAAAATGGGGCATTTTCATAAAGCTTTAGGTGATAAACTGCAGAAGGAAGGGTGTGAGATCGTTTATGCTTTTGCAGATAAGTTACCTATGTATACCGAAAATATAGATTTTTCAGGGCAGCAAGTTTATGTGTTTTCTGAATTTTTTAAAGAAAATTTTAAAAACATATCAGTTGATGAAAAATATTACAATATTAACATTAATAAACTATTCTTTTCTGACTACGATAGAAATATAGTTTATTCTAGCATGAAATTTAAGGGTAATGATTATTATAAAAGTTTAATGTGTAACTTAATTAATTTTTTTGATTATATTTACAAGAGACATAATGTTGATATCTGTATTTATGAAAGTATTTCTAATAGTTTTGCGTATGCTGCTTTTGAAGTTTTAAAACTCAATGGTGTTCGGTATTGTGGATATGCCGGTTGTAGATTAAAGAATAGATTTGAATTATATACTGAAGAGTTTGGATCTGTCGGAGTTTTTAAAGAAAAATTTAACAAAATCAACATTGGCGATATTGATCCAGTTGATTTAAAATATATTGATAATTATTTATCTCAATATTCAGATCAAGATAGTTTGCCATCATATCATCCTAAAAACACTTCTCTTGATTGGAATTTTTCAATTTTTAAAAGATACTTCGATCGTAGTAAAATTCGATTGATTACAGGTGCGATAAAATATTCTATTTTTGAAAGACAATATATATACTACTCTTATCAGAATGATAATCCTTTGATTGAGTTGATGAGACACTTTTTAAAGCAATTAAAAAAGCAAGTGAATATCAGAGTTGCAGATAAGTATTTTAGTGAGATTGATTATAAAGATTCCTACTATTTATATCCTCAGCATTTTAAGCCTGAGGCTTCTACTTCTGTTTTAGCACGCCATTTTTGTGATGATATAAATGTTATCCGGAACATAGCATTTAACTTACCTTTTGGGAAATTGTTGTATGTTAAAGAACATTTTGTGAATTTTGGAAGAATGAAAAATTCATATTATAAAGAATTAAGGAGTATACCTAATGTAAAATTGATATCGCACAATGCAAATACTAAAGATTTAATTAAGAATGCTGATGGGGTTATTACTTTAACAAGTACAGTTGGCTTTGAGGCATTATTAATGAATAAGCCTGTTTTTATTTTTGGTGAAACCTTCTATAAAGCGCATCCAAATTGTGTTAAATTAAATAATTACGAAGAATTGTTTAATATATTGAAAAATACAAAAGTAACTATTAGTAATGAAGTTAATCAAAAATTTATTGCTGCATATTTAAGAATATCATATGAAGGGAATATATACTATAGCCTTTCCAATCAGTATAAAGATAGCCAATTTGTAGATCCATTTATTAATGCTATAAATGAAAAATTTAGTTCTTAAGTTATCGAGAAGCAATCTAGTTCGATATCTAGGTTTGGGATATATTAGTGCTTTTCTAAATGTAATATTGAACCTGCTTTTAATAAAGTTATTAGATATAAGTTCTTTTGGTAAAGTTACTTTAGGTAAGTCAATGTTCCAATCATTTGACTTTTCGCATTTGGGTGTTCGATATGGTCTTGATCGATATTTGCCTCATTGTAAAGAATTAAAAGAAAGTTCAGAGATATTTACAATAGGTTTTGTATTTTCAACATTATTTTCTTTGTTCTTTGTTCTGTTTTGGTTTTTTTATGATGTTAGTAATGTTGCTTTTTATAGTTTTTTTTATATATCAGGTGTCTTTTATTCAATAGTTACAATATATCGAATATATTATAGAGCAGAGGATGATAAAACATCTTTTGTCAGTATTTCTTTTTATGCAACTATAATTCCTTTAATATTTCAGATTGTTGGAGTCTATTTGTTTGGTTTGTATGGTTTTATAACGTCTCATTTAGTTTCTTATTTATTTTCCTATTTGATCTGTTATTTTTGGTACGATATTAAAATTATTAAGTTAACTAAGGAATCTTTAAATGTTTTGTTAAAACTACTAAAGAGTGGATATTTAGTATTTATTTCTTCTATTGTTAGTTTTTTGGCTTCTACAGGGGATAGGTTTTTTATTGCTAAATATTGGGGTCTTGAATTTTTAGGTGTATTTGGTGTTGTAATGTTCTTTTTTAGTGTTTTTTCTTTGTTATCGGTCAATTATACTGAGTTGATTATGAATAAAATTATTTTAAAAAAATCATTTAAATATGTAATTAGACAAGCTTTATTTTTAGTTTCATTTGTCTTTGTTTTTACTGTATTAGCATTTTTTATATTGCCTTTTTTTATAGACTTATTTATTCCAAAATATACTAATTGTATTAATGATATTAGGTTAATATTAATAGGTGTCATACCATATTCTTTTTTACCTATATTAAATTCATATTTACACGCCATTGATAAAAGGGAAATTCTTTTAGGTGTCAATATTATTTCAACAAGTATTTATTTTATTATACTATTTTTTTTGTTAAAAGGAGTGTGCTCTTTGGAATTTTTAATTTATTTGAAAATTGCAAGTTTCTTCTTGTTGATGTTGTTGACTTTAATATCTTCTTTTATTTGTTCAAAGAGAGTTAATTAGTATGAGCCTTTTGTTGTTATTTTTTGCATTATTATTTTTTGCATTTTATTATTATTATACACGTGATGTTTTGAACCCTTGTTCTTCGTTTCTTTTTATATGGTATTTGACGAGTTCAATTTCAAGTATTGATTATAATGATTTTATGGCACCTTGGTCTTCTGAAATGTTTTTAGTAGTTATTGTTAGCGGTATTTCCTTTTGGATTGGATCATTATTTTTTCTAAACAAAGTTAGTACGAAATGTTTAACAATAAGTGAAGTGTCAAGTACGTATACTATTATTATAAGATTGTTGTTTGTTATTTGTTTTGGAACCACAATAGTTGAATGGTTAAATGGAGGAGGGCAAATATCTTTATTTGTAAGTAATATAAATGGAGATGTTAAATCGCAAATGGATGGAGATATACCAGGGATTCATTATGGTACCATATTTTTCCCATATATTGCAGTTCTTACATATTTTCGGTATATTAATTCTGAGAAGAAGCAATTCTTAGATTTATTGATAATACTTATTGTCGTTTCTACTTCGTTGTTGTTTAAAATGTCTAGAGGTGACATGATGATATATATATTTTCTTTTTTGTTTATTTATACCAGATATTATAAAATAAATTTCAGAAAAATTATTTTTATTCTAGCAATATTTATAACTGTAGTTGTTGGAGGTATGTTGTTACGTGTTTCAAGTGGGTCTATTGTTATGAATACTACATCAAATCCTTATTTTAGTATATTTTACAGTTATATTGCTACATGTTATGCAAATCTTAATGATTTTATTAATCAAAATAATTCTTATCATTTTCTTGGAAATGCTACTTTTGCACCCTTTTGGACTTTAATTGGCATGAAAGAACATTTTCAAGTTGTCTCAACAACACAGTTAAATATGTTTAATGCAGTCCCTTATGTATATGGATTTTATCATGATTATAAATATTTAGGGATAGTCTTTTTCCCTTTTACTTTAGGTGTAGTTATATCAGTATTTTATTTTAATGCAAGTTTTGGGCGTAATTATTGGATCTTAATGATTGCCGTTTTGCAAAAGGCAATATTTAACTCCTTTTTTGGGAATTATTTTTCAGGCGAACTTGTTAATTTATTTCCTTATATTGTAATTTTCTTTTTGGTTTTATTTGTAATGAATTATAGATTTGTTGTTCCTGTTGTTGAATTTAAAATTAACAATAAAAAAAATAACTTTAATGGCAATTATACTACAAATATCAATTGAAGTTAATAGTGGTTCTGTTGGTCGAATTGCAGAACAAATTGGTCTTGAGGTTCTCGCAAGAGGTTGGGTGAGTTATGTAACCTATGCTAGAAATAATTTGCCTAGCAGATCAATTACATTAAAAATTGGGAATAAATATAATATTTACTGGCATGGTTTAAAAACTCGTATCTTTGATAATCATTGTTTAGAATCAAAATCTGCTACTAAAAAATTGATTTCTAATATTGAACAAATTAGACCAGATATCATTCATCTTCATCATATTCATGGCTATTTTATAAATATGAAGATTTTGTTTGAATATCTTCAGAGTTGTGATATCCCTATTGTCTGGACATTCCATGACTGTTGGGCATTTACTGGTCATTGTGCACATTATGAGTTTATTGGTTGTGAGAAGTGGAAGACTGGATGTTTTTCTTGTGAGCAGAAGAAGGAGTATCCTGCTAGTTATTTTATAGACAGATCTAAAACTAATTATCTTCAAAAAAGAGCGTTGTTTAATTCACTTTCTAATTTGACGATTGTTCCTGTTTCTAACTGGCTAAAAACACAAGTAGAGCAGTCGTTTTTAAACAAGAATAATGTTGAGGTTATACATAATGGAATTGATATTGATCTATTTAAACCGATATTTGATAGTCATATATATAGCAAATACAAAATTACTAATAGAACAATTGTACTTGGAGTTGCAAGTAAATGGGATAACAAAAAAGGATTCGAAGAGTTTTTTAAATTAAATATGATTATAAAAAGAAGTTATACAATTGTTCTTGTAGGCCTTTCGAAGAGTCAAATTAAAAAACTTCCTGATTCAATTATTGGGATTGAGAGAACTGAAAATGTTTTTGAATTAGCAAAACTTTATTCAATGGCAACAGTTTTTGTAAATCCTACATTTGAAGATACTTTTCCAACTACCAATTTAGAATCTTTAGCTTGTGGTACTCCTGTAATAACATATCGAACAGGAGGGAGTGTAGAGTCTATCTCAGAGGATGTTGGTTTTGTAGTAGAAAAGGGTGATGTTGATGGAATTTGTAAATCTATCGATATTGTGGTAGGTAGAGGAAAAGACGTTTATAGTAAAAAATGCAGGAATAAAGCAGAGATGTTTTATAATAGGACAAATTCTTTCAAAAGGTACATCTCTTTATACGAACAACTTTTGAGTAACAAAAAAAAGCATAATAATGGAATATAAAATCTGTTCAAAATGTGTAATGGACACAACTGATCCAAATATTCATTTCGATGAAAATGGAGTTTGCGATCATTGCCATGATTTCGAAAATAATGTGAAGCCTAACTGGCATACTGATGATAAAGGGACGTATGAGTTAGAAAAGATAATTACTAAAATAAAGGGAAAAGGTATAAATAAGGAATTTGATTGTATTCTTGGTTTAAGTGGTGGAGTGGATAGTTCTTATCTATTACATTTAGCTGTAAAGGAGTTTGGATTACGTCCTCTTGTATTTCATGTTGATGGTGGTTGGAATTCAGAATTGGCCGTTCACAATATCAATGTCATGATTGATAAACTTGGGTTAGATTTATATACCGAGGTTATCAATTGGGAAGAAATGAAGGATTTTCAGTTGGCTTTCTTTAAGTCAGGGGTACCGCACTTAGATATTCCACAAGATCATGCATTTGTTGCTACTCTATACTACTTTGCCGAAAAGCATAAGATTAAGTACATATTAAATGGTGGTAACTTTTCTACTGAGTGTGTGCAGTATCCAATGGAGTGGTTTTACTATGGGACTGATATGTCTCAAATCAATGATATTCGTAAAAGGTTTGGAACAATATCAATGGATACATATCCATTCAGTTCAATATATCGACATAAAATATACTTAAAGTACATAAAAGGTGTTCATGTTGTTAAACCATTAAACTATAGGCCTTTCATTAAAGAGAAGGCGTTGAAGTTGCTAGAAAAAGAATATGGTTGGAAACCATACCCTCAAAAACATTTTGAATCGAGGTTTACAAAGTTTTACGAAGGATATTGGCTGCCTGAACGTTTTGGTTATGATACACGTAAGGTGCAGCTATCCAGTTTGATACTAACTGGTCAAATGACAAGAGAAGAGGCATTGGCTATTTTGAGTAAGCCTGCATATAATCCTGAAACTATTGTTGACGAATTCAACTATATAGCAACAAAACTCGGTATAAGTTCTGAAGAGTTAAGACGATATTTTGAAATGCCTAAAAAGTTCTATTGGGATTATAAAAATCAACAAAATATTTTTAGGTTTGGTGCTAGGGTTATGAATTTGCTTGGAATAGAAAAAGTTGTAAAACGAAAAAAATGATAACTATTGTCGATTATGGATTAGGAAATATCAATGCATTTGTAAATGTATACGATAGGTTGAATATTCCTACTAAAGTTGCAAAAACATCCGAAGATTTAGTTGATGCTCAAAAGATAATTCTTCCTGGAGTTGGCCATTTTGATTATGCTATGAATCGATTAAATGCCTCTGGAATGCGCTCTCAACTTGAATTCTTAGTTATAGAAAGAAATACCCCAATAATGGGGATATGTGTTGGAATGCAAATGCTTGCAAATGATAGTGATGAGGGTGTTGAGAAGGGGTTAGGATGGATTGATGGCCATGTTAGAAAGTTTGATGCTTCTCTAATTCCATATAAGACAAGATTACCTCATATGGGGTGGAATACTATGAAGAAAGTAAAGGAAACACCTTTACTTGAAGGTTTTGATGAAGAAGCGAGGTTTTATTTTTTACACTCTTACTATTTCCAGTGTAATAACGTAAATGATATTATTTCAGAAACAGAATATGGTATTAAGTATGCCAGTGCTGTAAATAGAAATAATATTTACGGGATACAGTTTCATCCTGAAAAGAGCCATTCTAATGGAATAAACCTACTTAAAAATTTTGCGCTTCTTTAGTATGCTACAGCCCAGAATAATACCATGTTTACTTGTTCATAACAAGGGACTTGTTAAAACAACCAAATTTAAAGACCCCAAATATGTGGGAGATCCTATAAATGCGGTAAAAATTTTTAATGAAAAAGAAGTTGATGAATTAATCGTTGTAGATATCGATGCTTCTGTTAAAAATAGTGAGCCTGATTACAACTTAATTGAAAAACTAGCTATAGAATGTCGTATGCCATTATGCTATGGTGGTGGTATTAAAACAGTCGAGCAGGCTCAGCGTATTTTTAGTCTTGGTGTCGAAAAAATAGCAATAAGTTCGCTTGCAATCGAAAATCCTTCTATAATAACAGAACTTGCAGAACGTGTTGGTAGTCAAAGTGTCGTAGTTGTTCTTGATGTAAAGAAAAAAACGTTTAGTTCGAAATACGAGGTTTACATCAATAATGGGAAAAAGTCAACGGGTATAGATCCTATCGTATTTGCTGCTGAATTAGAAAGATTAGGTGCAGGTGAGATTGTAATTAATTCTATAGATCAAGATGGAGTAATGAAGGGATACGACCTGGATTTAATTGATAAAATACGAGATGTAATTTCAATACCCTTAACAGTCCTTGGAGGTGCAGGCTCTATAGAAGATATGGCAGCTGTAATAAAAAAGCATGGGATTATAGGTGTTGCTGCAGGTAGTTTTTTTGTTTTTAAAGGCAAGTTTAGGGCTGTTTTAATAAATTACCCGCTTCCTATTGTAAAGCACGAAATGATTAAAAACAATATAATTTGATATAAATGTTCAAAAATAAAGTTCTACTAATTACTGGTGGGACAGGCTCCTTCGGTAATGCAGTTTTAAAAAGATTTCTAGATACTGATATCAAAGAGATAAGAATCTTTTCGCGCGATGAAAAGAAGCAGGACGATATGCGCCATATGCTTCAGAATCCCAAGGTGAAGTTTTATATTGGAGATGTTCGCGATAAGCGTAGCGTTGATGGTGCAATGCATGGCGTTGATTATATATTTCATGCTGCAGCTTTAAAGCAAGTTCCTTCTTGCGAATTTTTTCCAATGCAAGCTGTTCGTACAAATGTAATTGGGACCGAGAATGTACTGGATTCTGCTATTCAGCATGGAGTGAAGAATGTAGTTGTTTTGTCTACTGATAAGGCTGCCTATCCCATTAATGCAATGGGTATTTCTAAGGCGATGATGGAGAAGGTTGCTATTGCTAAGGCTCGTCAGTTGGGTGAAAATGCAGCGACCACTATTTGTTGCACCCGTTACGGGAATGTAATGGCTAGCCGAGGTTCTGTTATTCCTTTATGGGTTGATCAGATAAAGAGTGAAGGTGAAATTACGGTAACTGATCCCAATATGACTCGCTTTATGATGACATTGGACGATGCGGTTGATTTGGTCCTTTATGCGTTTAAGAATGGGAGTAACGGAGATCTGTTTGTTCAAAAGGCTCCTGCTGCAACTTTGGATGTCTTGGCAGAATCATTAAAACAGCTTTATGCAAAAAGTACACCAGTGCGCGTTATTGGAACGCGACATGGCGAAAAATTGTATGAAACTTTGGTAACTCGAGAAGAGATGGCAAAGTCGGAGGATATGGGAAACTACTTTAGGATTCCAAGCGATAATCGCGATCTCAACTACGACAAGTACTTTAGTGAAGGCGAAGAGGATGTTTCGAAAATTGACGATTATCACTCGCATAATACTACTCGTTTGGATGTGGATGGTATGAAGCAGCTGCTGCTGAAGTTGGAGTTTATATGTGAAGACCTTGGAATAAATTAAAGTGATATCACAGAGTTACACGGAGGTTGCACAGAGTTGCACTGTGAAGTATTTAATGATACTGTGAGACTCTGTGAGAACACTGAGAAACTCTGTGAAATAAGAAAATGGAAGAGATTAAAGTAGTAGAAGGAGGTATTTCGGTAGATGAGCGTGGTGCAATAGCGCATGTCAACAATTTTGATATGAGCGACGTTGAGCGTTTTTACGTTATCCATCAGAGCGATACCTCCGTAATACGTGCTTGGCATGGCCACCAATTCGAGAAAAAGTATTTCTATGCCTTAAAAGGTTCTTTTACAATGGCCTTTGTACGACTAGATAACTGGGAAAATCCTTCTCTAGATTTGAAACCAGAGGTGTATACATTATCAGGTAGCAAAAGCCAAGTTTTGTGTATCCCCGAAGGCTATGCCAATGGGTTAAAAGCCAACGAACCAGATAGTATTCTGATAGTGTATTCCAATAAGATTTTATCAGAAGCGGTTAACGATAGTTGGAGGTACAATAAGGATATGTGGCTAGATTGGAGTAAATATTAATAAATTAAAGATGAGAGTAGGAATAACCGGTCAGGCAGGGTTTGTTGGGACACACCTTTACAACAGCCTTGGACTACAAAGTAGTATAGAAAGAATCCCTTTCGAAGATAGTTACTTTACAAACCGTACAAAACTTAGAGATTTTGTAAGAAGTTGCGATGTAATAGTACATCTGGCAGCAATGAATCGTCACGACGACCCTCAGGTGATATACGATACCAATATTCAGTTGGTAAAGGAGCTAATTGCAGCAATGGAGATTGAAGCGGTTACTCCTCATGTTATATTTTCATCTTCGACCCAAGAGGAGCGAGATAACCTTTATGGCAAATCAAAAAGGGAAGGGCGTGAGCTATTAGAGCAGTGGGCTACCCGTAATAAAGCATCATTTTCAGGACTTGTTGTCCCTAATGTGTATGGACCATTTGGAAAACCATACTACAATTCGTTTATTGCGACCTTTTGTCATCAGTTAACTCATGATGAGCAGCCTCGTATTGACGTGGATGGTAGCGTGAAACTGATTTATGTTGGTTCGCTTTGTGAATTTATTATTAAAATTTTCACAGACTTACAAGGAGGTAAATGCAGGGTTACGCGGGATGAGGTGCCGTATGATTTTGAGATGAAGGTGAGTGAGATATTGGCGAAACTGGAAGTGTATAAGGCTCAATACCTTTTAGATGGAATAATTCCTGTTTTAGATAATATCAATGATGTAAATCTTTTCAACACCTTTCGTTGCTACATCGATAATGAGACGCATTTTCCTGTAAAGTTGGTACAACATGCCGATGCTAGGGGAGTATTTGTGGAAACCGTAAAATTAGGAGTAGGCGGGCAAGTTTCTTTTTCTACTACAGTTCCAGGAATAACCAGAGGGAACCATTACCATACTCGCAAGATTGAACGCTTTACTGTTATAAAGGGAAAAGCGCGTATTCAGCTGCGTAAAATAGGGACTGACGAAGTATTGAACTTTGACCTCGATGGAAAGGAGCCGTCATATGTCGATATGCCAATTTGGTATACTCATAACATTACCAACATTGGAGATGAGGAGCTGTATACCCAATTTTGGATAAACGAGTGGTACAACCCGGAGGATGGGGACACCTACTTCGAAGTTGTGTAGCATTCTTAGTTGCACAGGGTCACACGGTGTTAAGCACAGAGTTTCACGGTGTTTTATTATTTCTAAAAATTAGACTCTGTGAGACACTGTGAAATTACACTGAGGAACTCTGTGAAACTTATGAAATATGCATATAAACGACATAACTCACGAGATTTTAGACTCTGCTTATAAAGTACATACTGCACTTGGTCCTGGGCTTCTGGAATCTGCCTATCAAGCATGTTTGAGCTATGAGTTAAAGAAAAAGGGTTTCAAAGTTGAGTCAGAAAAGCCTCTTCCATTGGTTTATGAAGAGGTAAAGTTAGATTGTGGCTATCGAATTGATTTGCTTGTAGACAATAGAGTTATAATCGAACTGAAAACAGTAGACCAATTTACAGAAGTTCACCAAGCACAAATTCTCACCTATATGAAGCTATCAAAAATCAAGTATGGATTGCTGATTAACTTCAATGTCAAAAGCCTGAAAGAAGGCATTAAACGATTTATCTTATAAAACATTGTGTTACTCTGTGTTTGCCACCGTGTAACTCTGTGAAACAATATTATGAAGAAATTAAAGGTTCTTACCGTTGTGGGCACACGCCCTGAAATAATTCGCTTATCGTGCGTTTTACAAAAATTAGATCAATCCGAAGCAATCGAGCATATTTTAGTCCATACAGGTCAGAATTATGACTATGAGTTGAACGAAGTATTTTTTGAAGATTTAGGTCTCCGTAAGCCCGATCACTTCTTAAATGCTGCAGGAAAGAATGCGACAGAGACTGCTGGTCAAATTTTAATTAATATAGATCCCGTATTAGAACAGGAAAATCCAGACGCTTTTTTGGTGTTGGGCGATACTAATTCTTGTCTTTGTGCAATAGCGGCTAAAAAGCGCCATATTCCGATTTTTCATATGGAAGCAGGTAATCGCTGTTTCGATCAGCGCGTTCCTGAAGAAACCAATAGAAAGATTGTTGATCATATTTCTGACATCAATCTTACTTATAGTGATATTGCTCGTGAGTATCTTTTAGCAGAAGGCTTACGTCCTGATCGAGTAATCAAGACGGGAAGTCCAATGTTTGAGGTTCTAATGAATTACATGCCCAAAATAGAGAAATCGACTATTTTAGATAGCTTGAACCTTACAAAGGGTGAGTACTTTGTTGTATCAGCCCATAGGGAGGAGAACATAGCATCCGAAAAGAATTTCTTTAATCTCGTTGAAGTGCTAAATACTGTTGCGGCAAAATATGGCTTCCCAATTATAGTTTCTACTCATCCGCGTACGCGCAAGATGATTGAGAAGCATGGCATTCAGTTTCACGAAAATGTTCGTTTGATGAAGCCTATGGGGTTAAGTGACTACATTTGCCTACAAATAAACTCAACTGCAGTTCTTTCCGATAGCGGCACAATTTCAGAAGAATCATCCATTCTAAATTTCAGAGCACTCAATATTCGCGAGGCGCACGAGCGTCCCGAGGCAATGGAAGAGGCATCGGTTATGATGGTTGGGTTAAATCCTGAGCGAGTATTGCAGGGATTGGAGCAGCTGAAAAATCAAAATCTCGAAGTAAGAAATTTTAGACCTGTAGCCGACTATTCTATGCCGAATGTGTCGGATAAAGTAGTGAGAATTATATTGTCATATACCGACTATATCAAAAGGGTTGTTTGGAGCGAGTAATGGGTAAGAAGAAAAATATTCTTATTGTAACGCCTCACTTTTATCCCGAGGACTTTAAAGTTAACGATATTGCTTTTGATCTGCAAAAAAGAGGTTTTGGGGTATCTGTTGTAACATGTATCCCGAACTATCCTCAAGGAAAATTCTTTAGCGGATATTCTCTTTTTAAGAAAAGGCGAGAAGCTATTAATGGGGTTAGCGTATACCGAGTGGCTGTTATTCCGAGAGGGAATGGCTCAGGCGTGATGCTAGGTTTGAACTACCTTTCGTATCTAATTACTGCGACCCTAACTTGCTTGTTTTTGGGATTACGACATCGATATTCTCATGTGTTTGTGCATGAAACATCTCCGGTAACAGTCGGTTTACCTGCAATCCTCGTAAAAAAAATACAGCGAATACCCCTGTTTTTTTGGGTGCTAGATTTATGGCCAGAAAGTATAGTTGCTGCAAGTGGACTTAAAAACAAATTTATCCTTAATAAAATAGATAGGCTAGTAAAGTTCATATATCGTAGTTCCAACTTAATTCTTATTAGTTCGAAAGGATTTCAGAAGTCAATATTGGAGAAGGGGGATTTTAGAGATAAAATTGTCTATTTCCCTAATTGGGCCGAAGATATTTTTGTTAAGCCAATAGGTAATGTAGAACTTCCCAGTTTCCCCAAGGGGTTTAATGTAATGTTTGCAGGCAATATTGGCGAAGCTCAAAACTTTGAAGTTGTAATGCAGGCAGCATTACTTACAAAAAGACATAAAGATATTCACTACTGTATTGTTGGGGATGGACGGAAAAGATCATGGGTGGAAGAGTTTGTGAAAAGAAATGAGCTGGAAGATACTGTTCATTTGTATGGTCGTTATCCCATTAGCCACATGCCTGCTTTCTTTGATAAGGCAGATGTTATGCTTCTTCCATTAAAAGATGAACCCATTTTTGCATTAACTGTTCCAGCTAAGCTGCAGGCATATATGGCTTCTAGTAAGGCCGTTGTCGGCTTGATTGCAGGAGAAGGTGCAAACATTATATCGGAGGCTAAATGTGGATTTTGTGTGGAGCCTTCTAATTTCGAAAAACTCGCAGAGGTAATATTACAAGCTTCTATCTTAAGTAAAGATGAATTGAAGACGATGGGAAATAATGGTCGTATTTACTATGATAGTACTTTTATGAAGGATTCTTTATTAAGTAAACTAGAACAGCTGTTTTTATAGCAAGTTTTTACGATATATATCCCATCCGAGCCGCACTAACCTGCGGCTCGGCTTGTTTTATACCCTTTTATGTGTCGTTATTTTATTATTTCCTGTTTAGGTCTCATAAAAAGTTTACCAAACGAAATTGGCGGAGGGAAAATCCTACTGCATGGATATAACTTATAACCGAATGCTACCAATGTTTTTTTTGTGGGAACAAGATGGTGTCAAATCTGCTCAAGCTAAACTTTGGCGGAGTAAAATGGTGAAAGTTGCGCATAAAATTCAATCAAACTTCCAAAAGATGACGCCAAAAAACTTTTTGAGGCCGCAAAAAACTGCAAGATTGTAACGTTTTGTAAAAGATGTAGCCGAAATCATTTTAGATGTTGTTTTACATGCAAAAGATGGAGAAATAAAACGTAAAGTATCGTTGACGAACAAAATGTGCTGCAATTTGTCCGCCAAATCGAATTTAAAAAGCAAAATATGTTCGAATAGAAAGGTTTAGTAAGAATAAGCAAAGCGATGCGCTAATCAAATCTATTTAAATTGTGTTTGTTTTTTTATTTGTTGATATTTAGCGTATTGTGCTTTTATTGCCTTTCTAAAAGCCGCTTTTCTCTGACATTTACCGCCACCTGCTTTTGCAAATTACCCTATTTTACCCGCCTAACGTTTCTTTATAATCTCCTTTACCCGATGAAAAATAGTATCTGTTAACAAAGTAGGCGGATACTGCTAAATAGTGCCAATTTTAATCGGTAGTCGCAAAAAGAGCCCACCAAAATGAACCGAAAAATGGCATATCCAGTTTTATAGTTACGGTTGATCCCAATTCAATGCAGCATGGATGCATTAGTCGGCCAACCACTATTTTGATGAGGTTCGTAATAATTAAAATTTTTTCAAGCCTTATGAATACTAAAGAAAAAAAAATTGAAAGCTTTAAAAAGCCAGTAAAGGTATTGGAAGCCAACTCGGAATTGGCAAATAGGCCAGAGGTTAAGGCTCAGGTTGCAAAAGTTAAGGTGGTTGTCTCCAAAATCGACGAAATTTGTGGCACCCCCGAGGAATCTTCAAAAAGTATTGCCAGCAAAAAAAAGCGCATTCGTGAGGCTATTTTACCTCTTTTAAGCCATGGTATTGCAAAAATTAATGGTCATAAGCTATCCATTGGTGCTGCCATTCCAGCACGATTTATTAAGCAAACGGTTAATTCTCTTAGTGTTTTATCTGAACGCGATTTTATTAACCTTATTCGCGAAGTTAAGGGCTATATAACGACTAATAAAACTGCTTTGGTGGCAATGAGCTACGAGGAGGAGGAGATGGCCATGTTACTTACGCTTATTGATTCATTTCTAGATAATCACGATCGGAAGGAGGTTTCCAAGACATCGGAGCTTGCTCGCGAGGCAATGCTTAGAGCTGAAATAGGTAAGGCAGATCTCGCCATCAAAAACTTGGACATCTTGATGGAGTGCTATAGCCACGAATACCCTGAAACCTACAACTTATATAAGCTAAATAGACAGATAAAGTATTCTTCAGGTCAGCCTGTTAGCGTACTTGGGGTTGTAACCGATGCTTTAACAGGTATACCTGCTCAAAGTGCCACCGTTAAGTTTTATCATCTTAATACCGACGATACCATACGGGCATTTAAGGAAGATCAGGGGATGGTAGATGCAATGACTCCCGTATTGGTTCGAAAAACAACTTTGAATGGGCGTTATAATGTACGGAATTTGGAACCAGGCCGCTATGTGGTGGTTATATCTAAGGCTGGATACGAAACTCAACGAGTTATCATATTTGTAAACTCGAAGGAGACAACACGGTTGACTATTCAGCTGATTAAGGAGGAGTAGATGTTGTTCGATATAAGTAAGGAGGCCTAAAAAGCCTCCTTACTTTTTTTGCAGATGTATTAGCCACCTTTTTTTCTAATGCTATAATAAGCACAAATAGAGATGGTGTAAGTCATAAAAAGTGCGGTTGATACATTTAATACATTATCTATTCAAAAAAATAAGAGATTCTGAGCGTAAAGCTTATTTTTGTGAGCAAATAGACAATCTATTGTGGTATAGAGGGGCTTTCACTCGAAAATAAAAAATTTCTAGCATGGCTAAAATTGCATTAATTACAGGTGTCACGGGTCAGGATGGCGCCTACTTATCAGAGTATTTATTAAAAAAGGGATACATAGTACATGGAATAAAGCGTCGCTCTTCGCTTTTCAATACAGATAGAATCGATCATATCTACCAAGATCCGCATGTTGAAAATAGAAATTTTATTCTTCACTACGGCGACTTGACAGATAGCATGAATATCACCCGAATCATTCAGGAGGTTCAACCCGACGAGATTTACAACCTTGCAGCGATGAGCCATGTGCATGTCAGCTTCGAAACTCCAGAATATGTTGGTAATGCCGATGGCTTGGGTACCCTCCGAATTCTAGAAGCTGTTCGCCTTCTTGGATTAACAGAAAAGACCAGAATTTATCAAGCGTCTACATCCGAGCTTTACGGATTGGTGCAGGCGGTTCCTCAAACCGAAACTACACCGTTTTATCCTCGCTCTCCATACGCGGTTGCTAAGCTTTATGGCTATTGGATTACCGTAAACTATCGCGAAGCTTATAAAATGCATGCAAGCAACGGTATTCTATTCAACCATGAGTCTCCAATTCGTGGAGAAACTTTTGTGACGCGTAAGGTTACGCGCGCAATGAGCCGAATTGCCTTAGGAATGCAAGATCAGATGTATATGGGAAATCTTAGCTCGCAGCGCGATTGGGGGCATGCTAAAGATTACATTAGAGCCATGCACCTTATACTTCAGCAGGATGAGCCTAGCGATTATGTGATTGCTACAGGAATTACGACCTCTATTCGCGAGTTTATTCGGTTGGCAGGCAACGAAGTTGGCTTAACCATCGATTTTCGCGGTGAGGGAGCCGACGAAACGGGCCATTTGGTGGCTGTAGACGAGGCTTTGTTTATCGAAAAGGTTGGCGATAAGTATTTAGATGCCATAAAAAAGCGAATTGAAGCTCAGGAGTCGGTTGTCGCTGTCGATCCTAAATATTTCCGTCCTACCGAGGTAGACTTGCTGATTGGTGATCCAACAAAATCGAAAACCAAGTTGGGCTGGGAGCCTAAATACGATTTAAAAGGATTGGTGGAAGATATGATGCAATCTGACATTAAGCTATTTAAAAAGGATGCCTACTTAATGGAAGGTGGCTACAAGGTAATGAACTACTTTGAATAGCATTATCCACAAATGGGCACAAATATTCACAAATATCTGTACTGAGACTTATTTGTTATGTTCATTTGTGTTTTATGTGAATGATTTGAAGCTGTTAATATGGAAGAGTTTATTTTTCGAGAAGAGTGTTATGAGATTATAGGTTGTGCTATAAAGGTTCATAATGAACTCGGATATGGGTTCCTTGAATCTGTTTATCAGGAAGCATTGGCTCTTGAATTTGATGAAGGTAAAATTCCATATAGCAAGGAAAAGTCTATTGAAATTAAATATAAAGGGATGCTTTTATCTAGAAAATTCATTGCTGATTTTTTGTGTTACGATCAAATTATTGTGGAACTTAAAGCCGTTAATAGCTTGTCTTCGGAGCATTATGCTCAGGTTTTAAACTACTTGAAGGCAACAGGGAAGCGTCTCGGTATTCTAATTAACTTTGGCAGCGAAAGACTTCAGTATAAGCGAATAATACTATAGCAATCCTTTATTCGATCTTAATCGGAAAAAGAATTTGTGTCAATTTGTGAACATTTATGGAGAAAAATTCCAAAATATACGTCGCTGGTCACAAGGGGCTTGTAGGATCAGCAATTTGGAAAAACCTTCAGATGAAGGGATATACCAACTTGATAGGAAAAACTTCATCGGAACTCGATCTTCGCGATCAAAAGGCCGTGGAAGATTTCTTTGCAACTGAAAAGCCAGAGTATGTTTTTTTAGCAGCGGCAAAAGTTGGCGGAATTGTAGCCAACAACACCTATCGTGCCGATTTCATTTACGAAAACCTGCAAATACAGAATAACATTATCCACAACGCCTATAAGCATAATGCCAAAAAGCTTCTGTTTTTAGGAAGCACCTGTATTTACCCTCGCGAGGCCCAGCAGCCAATGACCGAAACCGAATTGCTAACGGCTCCGCTCGAATACACCAACGAACCTTATGCAATTGCAAAGATTGCTGGGATTAAGATGTGCGAGAGCTACAACTTGCAGTATGGAACCAACTTTATTTCGGTAATGCCCACCAACCTTTACGGACCAAACGATAACTTCGATTTGGAGAAGTCTCATGTGCTTCCGGCCATGATTCGTAAAATGCATTTGGGTAAATGCCTGCAGAATAACGATTGGAATGCTTTGCGTGCAGATTTAAGCAAAAGACCGGTTGAAGGGGTAGATGGAAATGCTTCTGAAGGTGATATTCTGTCCGTTTTGGGCAAATACGGAATTGTAAAATCTGACGATTTGTGCTCGGTAGAGTTGTGGGGTACTGGCGCTCCGCTACGCGAGTTTCTTTGGAGCGAAGAGATGGCCGATGCCTGCGTTTTCTGCATGGAGAATGTCAATTTCGCCGATCTTGTTAGCGAAATCCGTAGCAGCTCAAGTAGTTTGCGCGAAGTAAGAAATACGCATATTAATATAGGGACAGGGAAGGAAATAACCATTAAAGATTTGGCCTACCACATTAAGGCGGTTGTTGGCTTTAGTGGCGAAATCGTATTTAATTCCGATAAGCCCGATGGAACTATGCGTAAGCTAACCGATCCCTCTAAGCTGCACACTCTTGGTTGGCATCATAAAATAGAAATAGAGGAAGGCGTACAAAAAATGTATGCGTGGTATTCTGAATAGATTTTTCTGCTGTATTAGAGCATCCTCAAGATGTTATAAGAAAATATTTATAGATAAGATAGAAGGAAGGCCCCGATGGTGGCTTTCCTTTTTCCATTGCAGATAAAAATCAGATAAAAGATAAAACATCAAAGATGTATTTGTAATATTGCTATCAAACATTGATTTCTAAACACCAAACTGCTCAGCTCACATAAATATGTATACCAAATATTTACTAACGCTTCCTCAGGTTGCCATCAATGATTTTCATAGCTTGGAAAACAGAGCAAAATCTAGCTGGTTTTGCACTGTAGACCCACAAGGTGTGAAGGTAGGCTCGGGTGGCGGTACTGCCAACCTGTTGTTGGAGGCTTTTCAGAACGAAAAGCTCGATGATTTTAGCGCTTGGTTATGCAGCGATAAAAAAATAGTTATTCATGCAGGTGGCGAAAGCCGAAGGCTGCCCGCATATGCGCATACCGGGAAAATATTGGCTCCAATTCCAATTTTACGTTGGGGGAGGGGAAGTGCATTGAATCAAAATCTCTTGGATATTCAATCGCCACTACTAGAGGAGATTATTGCTCAGACAAATTCGAAACAAAATACGTTAGTTGCCAGTGGCGACGTTTTGGTGCGAAATAGGGGAAAGCTACCCGCAATACCCGATGCCGATGTGGTTTGCTATGGCATTTGGGGAACACCGGAGAAGGCTTCGAACCACGGTGTTTTCTTTACACCCACAAATGGCTCGGGCGAGTTCTCTTTTATGCTCCAAAAACCGGATAACAGCCAAATTGCGGCGAACACCTTGTCGCATCACTACCTTTTGGATGTTGGAATTTGGGTTTTAAGCAATAGAGCCATCGAAGTTTTGATGAAAAAATGTGGTTGGGATGCGCAAACCGCCAATTTTGAGGGAGGAATTCCTAAGAATTACGATTTGTACTCCGATTTTGGCCTGTCGCTTGGCGCGAATCCGACGGTATTCGACGAGGAAATTTCGACGCTTTCCGTTGCGTTGGTAACCTTAGAAAATGGAGAATTTTACCATTTTGGTCGAAATAGCGAGCTCATTGAGTCGAATGTAAGGCTGCAAAACTTGGTGGTAAACCAAAAGGAGATTTGGCATAAAAAGGTAAAACCTCATCCCTCCATATTTATTCAAAATAGCATTAGCCAGCTAACGCTGAGCGATGCAAATAAGAATCTTTGGATAGAGAACTCTTACATTCCTTCTACATGGTTGCTAGCCGAAAATCATATTGTAACGGGAGTCCCTCAAAATAACTGGAACCTATCTTTGCCAAGCGGTGTTTGCTTAGATTTTGTTCCTGTTGGCGATCAAAAGTATGCTATTCGGCCATACGGTTTTAATGATGATTTTAAGGGAGCAGTTGGAGACGCTAAAACAGCATGGTTGGATTCTGCTGCCCGCGAATGGTTTGATAAAAGAAACGTTTCGATAGATGATTTAGCTGATGTCGATATTCAGAAAGCGGCCATTTTCCCAATTTTAGATATCGAAAGTATAGATGAAGGATTTCTAACCTGGCTGATTTCAAAGAATCCCGAGGTTAACGAAGAGTATAAGCGCAAATATTTGAATGCAGAACGGTTGTCTGCTACCCAAATTTGTTTTGAGGCCAACCTTTCCCGGTTGTACGCTCAACGGAGCCATTTCTTGGTTCAGGCAATCCCTGCAATTTATCGCAACTACAGAAATAGCATATTCTACCAGCTCGATTTAAGCAATCTAGCCCAAACTATTGCAAGTAACAGTATCGAGCTTCCTTTAAATGGAGAGTTGAATGGGATGCAGCAGGTTAGCGATTATATGCTTCGTGCTCGAATCGAGCAGTTTAAAAATTCGAGCGGGGAAGCGTTCTCTGATAAGGCATTTTATGCATTGCATCAATGTGTCCTCCAAACTCATGGATATAATGTAGAGAAACCTCTACTGAGCGTCAAAGACGACCAGATTGTTTGGGGAAGAAGTCCTTTAAGGTTAGATATTGGTGGTGGATGGTCGGATACGCCTCCTTACTGCTTTATTAATGGCGGTGCAGTTGTAAATATGGCTGTCGAGCTTAACGGTCAGCCTCCTATTCAGGTTTTTGTAAAGCCTTCGGTTGAAAAGAAGATTATTATCAGCTCCATAGATTTAGGCGAAAAGGAAATTGTCTCCACCTACGAGGAGTTAGAGCGTTACGATCAGGTTGGATCTCCTTTTAGCATCCCCAAGGCGGCGCTTTGCTTGGTTGGATTTCATCCAAAGTTCTCGAAACTAAATTTCCAAAGCTTAGAGGAGCAGCTTAATGACTTTGGGGCAGGAATAGAAATTTCCATACTCGCAGCTGTGCCGAAAGGCTCTGGTTTGGGAACTAGCTCGATTTTAGCCGCTACAATTCTTGGAACATTATCGAACTTCTGTGGACTAGATTGGGATAAGATCAAAATTTGTAGCAAAACGTTAGTGCTCGAGCAGCTTCTAACAACAGGAGGCGGTTGGCAAGATCAGCTAGGAGGTGTTTTACATGGTGTAAAATTAATAGAAACGGAGCCTGGGTTCGAACAGCTGCCTGTTGTGAAATGGTTGCCAACCGATTTATTCGAAATGCCCGAAACTAAAGGGACCTTTTTACTATACTACACAGGAATAACCCGTACGGCAAAGAATATTCTCTCTGAAATTGTTCAGGGGATGTTTTTAAACTCGGCAAAACACTTGCGGACGTTGGATAAGATAAAAAATCATGCTTCGGTGGTGTTTGATGCGGTTATGCGCGGCAACCATGAGGCTTTATCGCAAACAGTGGCTACGTCGTGGGAGTTAAACAAGACGTTAGATAGCGGAACTTCGACACCAGAGATAGAACGAATAGTGGAGCCTATCAGAAACGATTTAAAGGCGTTTAAGCTGCTAGGTGCCGGTGGTGGTGGCTTTATGCTGATGGTTGCTAAAGATTTGGCGGCGGCAGGTCGCATTAAATCGGCGCTAGAAGCAAATCCAATCAATAAAAAGGCACGTTTTGTTGATATTGAAATATCTAAAACAGGGTTTAAGGTAACCCGAAGCTAACCTAATTACTATGGAGGGAAAGATCGTAGATCAACATTTGTCTGTAAAGCGTTACTGCTTTACGTTAGATTTAAAAGACGATGACTCGCTGATTGCGGAGTATCGGTATTACCATGCTAAAGGTATTTGGCCCGAAATATTGCAAGGGCTTTCGTCTATTGGTATCTACGATATGGAGATATACCTAACACATGGCAGAATGTTCATGATTTTGGATGTGCCAGTAGATTTCGACTACGAAAAGATGATGGGGCAGCTTGCAACAATGGATAGGCAGCAGGAATGGGAGGAGTTTATGTGGAAATTCCAGCAAAGGCTTCCTTGGGTTACCGATAATACGAAATGGGTAGAGATGGAGCGAATTTTTTCATTTCAGTCGCATATAAAGTCTAAAAATATCGAGTAGTATGGGTAAGGGAAATTTAGTAACCGTAAATGGGAAGAGTTTTTTGCTTCCTTTCGTGCTAATTTCGTTGCTTTTTTTGCTTTGGGGAACAGCACACAGCCTTTTGGATGTTTTGAATAAGCATTTTCAGGATGTACTTGGTATTTCTAAGGCAAAATCGGGTTTGGTGCAGTTTGCGATGTATGGAGGATACTTTGTAGCCGCTCTTCCTGCTGGTTACTTTATCCGAAAATTTGGATATCGAAAGGCCATTGTTCTTGGCTTGTTGCTTTTTGCATCAGGTGCATTTATGTTTATTCCAATTGCCCATATAAAGGAATTTTGGGCGGTATTGGTTGCCTTGTTTACGATTGCATGCGGTTTGGCATGTTTGGAGACCGCTGCAAATCCATACTCAACCATACTTGGGCCAAAAGAATCGGCCGAACGACGAATAAATCTTTCTCAGTCGCTAAACGGGATAGGATGGATTATTGGACCTCTTGCCGGTTTAATAGTTTTTGGTGGAGGTGGAAATCATTTTGATTCTCTTTCGATACCTTACATAATTCTTGGTTTTTCTGTGTTTGCCGTAGCGTTGCTCTTTATGTTTGTGAAGTTGCCCGATGTTAGGCATGAAAAAACTTCAGTAAAGGCAAATTCGGGTAGCCTACTACAGAATAGGCTCTTCATTTTTGCAGTTAGTGCTCAGTTTTTATATGTAGCGGCACAAACAGGCGTAAATAGCATGTTTATAAACTATGTTGTTGAAAATGCTGCAAATATAAATATCACCTTAGCTGGCGTGCTTGGCTTAAGCCCTACTTTATCGATGTTTGCTTCTCCAGAGGCAACTGCTGCTGTGATTCTTTCCTTTGGAGGAATGGGGTGTTTCTTTATAGGTCGCCTATCTGGTAGCTTTATAATGAAAAAGGTTGAGCCTGAAAAATTGCTGATGCTTTACGCCATTTGCAGTACCATACTGATGGCAGTTACGGTTGTCAATTTGGGTTTCGCATCGATTATTGCTCTTTTTCTTACCTATTTCTTTATGTCCATTATGTTTCCTACCATATTCTCGATTGGAATTCGAAACTTGGGGGACAAGAAGGAGAAAGGTTCTTCTATTATCATAATGTCGATTGTAGGAGGTGCACTATCGCCAATTTTAATGGGCGCTATTGCTGACGCATTAAATATGAGCCTTGCATTTATTGTTCCTCTGGCTTGCTTTGCAGGTATTATGCTGTTTGCTTTTTATGCAAAGGCTCAGAATATAAAAGAGAAGGTAGGGAGCGAAATTTTGGAGGAGGAGCTGGTGTCGTAGCAGATAACTTTTTAGAATAAAAGAAGAGGGGGCTTTATAAAAGCCCCCTCTTCTTTTTTATAGCGGATTTTACTTAATCTCCACCTTAGCCCTAACGGTGCATTTTACGATAATGTTCTTAAAGTTTTGTTGTGGCTGGCTATCCTGCATTTCGGCAGCTTCACTTGCCTTGGCCATCATCATATATCTGGGCTGATACTCTTCCTCTTCGCCCGATACAAAAAGGGTTTGCTCGTAAATGTTTAGGGGAGCGGTTAGCGTTACGTCAATGCCTTTGGCCATTGCTGCCGCTTTTTCTTTGGCATTTCTGGCTGCCTTTTCGCAGGCTTCTAGCTTATACTTCTCAATTTGGCTGCTCTCAACCTTCAAAAGGCTAATCGAATTAATTTTCAGCTTCGAAAGCTCCTCTACGATGTTGTCGGTATTGCTGATGTTGGTTAGCTTAAGCAGGTATAGCTTTTGGTTAACAACATCTTTGGTTCCCCAAAAGCTTACTTTTTGGCGAATTCCGCTTAGCTTGTCGATGGTGAGATTTTCGGCAGGTACATTGTACTTTTTTAGAATTTTAGCCATCTCCACCTCCTGCTTTTCTACGCTAATTCCCTCTTTGGGATTATCAGCCAGGAGTAGGTTAAAGTAGGCAATGTCTGGAGTAACCTCTATTCTTGTTGCTCCTGCAACTTCAATGAATCGCTTTTGCTCCTGTTCTTGAGCAAATAGTCCGATGCTGGGCATCAAAAATAAAAGTGGTAAAAGTAGCTTCTTCATACTGTTTGGGTTTTAATACTGTGACGATTGATGTGATATAAAAGTTACAATCGCTACCTAAAGATAGGATAAAAACAGTTTTTTTTGATGGTTTGGGCTTCATTTTGTTACTTTTGCCCCAAATTTTAAGAAATGGAAGATTTAAAAGCTCTATATGCCGATAGCGATTTGGCGCTAATGAAGCTGGCGGAGGCATCGCTGGAAAAGGGGGCCGATCGTCTTATTGAGGTGCGAAATTTTGCGCTGAACTCGGGGTTTAAGAAGATCGGAATTGCCTACTGCGCTGCGGTAGCCAAGGAGGCCGAGGTTGTAGACCATTTTTTGTCGAAAGATTTTGAGGTGGTACGCATCGACTGCAAAACCGGGAAATTTCCTAAAAGCGAAATGTTAGATGATGGCAGCTTGGTTGGTATTAGCTGCAACCCGATGGGGCAGGCAGCCTATTTGGCCGAATGTGGCGCTCAAATGAATATTGTGATGGGGCTTTGCGTTGGTCACGATATGGTTTTTGGAATGAACAGCCACGTGCCAACAACAACGCTACTTGTAAAGGATCGGGCGCATAAGCACAATCCACTCGAAGGTATAAATAGTAAAAAGGCGCTTTAAAGCGCCTTTTTTATTTCTTATTAAGAATGTACATCTTTTCGAGGTCGCCTGCTATCTTATTTCCGTCTGCATCTAGCATTTGAATATAATTTTCGCCAGCAAACAGCTTCATTTCTCCGCTATTATCTGATGGGGTAATGGTAATTACGTATCCTTTGATGCTCCATTTTCCTGTTTCAATAAATGGTTTGTTGTCATTTTTTTCGAGGTAAAGCATCGATTTGGTGTAGGTATTGTCTTTGTTTAGGGTTACCTCCGTTTTAATTCCAGGGCAATCGGCGCATGGAGTTGTTCCCGCATAAGTTCCTGCAATATCAAGCGAATTTTCTGCATTATGCATGTCTGCAACCTGTACGGTGTCCGTGTTGTTGGCCGAATCTGCATTTAGTTGGCCTGCAGGTTTGCTTTGGCAGGAAATTAGCGAAATGCCTAGCATAAGGGCTGTAATGTAAAGGTTTGTTTTCATAAATCTTATAATTTGGGTTTTACCCATGCAAGATAAACAAAATGGCTCGAATGTTTAGTGGTAATGTAATGATTTGGAGATGTACCGAGCCATAAAGTTTTAGCTTAGCATCCTATCTTACGTAGCTGCAGCAGCGGTTATACTCGCTTACCAAATTCGGAAGCTCCTCGAAACGTTTATATTCGGGATGGTTGTTTATGAAGGTCATAAACTCGTTGCAGTCGTTAAAAAGCACGAAGTAGAGCCTACTAAAGTTTTTTGGGGTGATAAATATTGGCTGATTTTTCCCTTTTATGATGATAAAAGACTGCAATGGCTCTTTATGGGCACCTAAGTCGATGCTGATTCCCGAACCATAAGTCCCAACAGAAAAGCCAATATTCCGAATGGTAAATTTGGGAACTTGGGTGGTGATTGGGTCGACAAATAGGCGCATTCTTGGGCCATAGGCAATTTTTTCGATGATTAGAGAGTCGGAAAGGTCGCTAGGGTTGGCAATTTTTTCGAATTGGCGCCAGATTGGAGGCTCGTAGCCTGCTGGCATATCGCTATCTGGTTCAATAAAGCCAGCCGCAACGATTCTATCTTCCCGATACTTCGTTTTTATGCCGCGCGGATCCTTCATTTTGATGGAGTTAAAATATTTTCCGATCGAAGATCCAGCATACTCTCCCCAAATCGTATCAAGTTGGTAGGTTACCACATAGGCCGACTCTAGGTAGCCTCGGTTTTGAGCGTATGATGCCATGCAGAGCAGTAAAAGGAGGGTGGTACTAATTGCTTTCATTTTTATCCTAATTATTTTATAAAGATATAACGACAAATCTAAAGTAAAGTTACCACCATAAAGAGTGTTGATTTACAATATATCTTTTACTGAAACTCTACCTGCTTTTCGGTGAAAAATGGGGCGTTTATAGCTTTTCGAAGATTGAAATCGAATAAATCGTAATTAAAATTGGTGTGTTTGATGATAATTTGAAAGATTTTTACCAAATTTGACCCGTATCGAAGAATTCAAAATTCTCGATTGTGATGCTTATCTTTGCGTTTCGAAGAAATAATAAGCAATAAAATGGCACAGAAACCAAGTATTCCAAAAGGTACGAGAGATTTTTCGCCCGAAGAAATGGCGAAGCGTAACTACATTTTTGACACCATCAAGGCGGTGTACAAAACGTATGGATTTCAACCTATCGAAACTCCTGCAATGGAGAATCTCTCTACGTTACTAGGTAAGTATGGCGAAGAGGGGGATAAGCTGCTTTTCAAAATTCTGAATTCTGGCGATTTTACTTTAGGCGCAAATGCGGCCGATTTTAACTCGGAGAAGGCCACCTTGCTGAGCACCAAAATTTGCGAAAAGGGGCTGCGTTACGATCTTACCGTTCCGTTTGCTCGCTACGTGGTGCAGCATCAAAATGAAATAACATTTCCGTTTAAGCGCTACCAAATTCAACCTGTTTGGCGTGCTGATCGTCCGCAAAAGGGACGTTACCGCGAATTTTTTCAGTGCGACGCCGATGTTATTGGAAGCAAATCGCTTCTAAACGAGGTGGAGCTGGTGCAGATTATCGATTCCGTATTCAATAAGTTTGGAATAAACGTCCTTATTAAAATAAACAACCGTAAAATACTTAGCGGAATAGCGGAGGTAATTGGCCATCCCGATAAGCTCATTGACATTACGGTTGCCATCGATAAAATTGATAAGATTGGAATTGATGCCGTAAATGCCGAGCTCGAAGAGCGTGGGATAGAACGAAGCGCCATAGAAAAGCTTCAGCCTATTATTACGCTTAGCGGAACTACCGAAGAAAAGTTTGCAAAGCTTAGAGAAGTGCTCGCCGCCTCTGAAGTGGGCATGAAGGGGGTTGAAGAGCTCGCTACCATTTTTGAATACACCAACTCGCTAAATATAGTACAGGAGGTGGAGTTAGATCTTTCGCTTGCCCGCGGATTAAACTACTATACCGGTGCAATATTCGAGGTTAAGGCAAAAGATGTTCAAATAGGAAGCATCTGCGGTGGCGGTCGCTACGACGATTTAACAGGAATTTTTGGACTAAAAGATGTTTCGGGTGTTGGAATTTCGTTTGGCGCAGACAGAATTTATGATGTGCTAAATACCCTCGAAAAGTATCCTGATAACTCGACGGTGGGTACGCAACTTCTTTTTATCAACTTCGGAAAAGCAGAAGAAAAATTTTGCCTGCCTGTTTTGGCCTCGTTGCGCGCAAAAGGCATTGCAGTGGAGATTTATCCCGAATCGGCAAAAATGAAAAAGCAGATGGACTACGCCAATAAGCGTAATATTCCATTTGTGGCTATAGTTGGCGAAAATGAAATGGAGAAGCAGGTCGTTTCTCTAAAAAATATGATAACAGGGGAGCAAAAGGAGGTGGCTGTAACCGAGCTATTCAACCATTTGTAGCGAAAGCATCATCCCCAAAACCTACTTAACAGACAAATGGCTAACGTATACACAATTTCACCTAACCGGCTTACGTATGATGTGCTAGAAAGCGCTTCGGAGGGAATGTTGAAGCTGGAGCTTTCGAAAGAGGCAGTAGACTTAATTCAAAAGTGCCGTGACTACCTCGACAATAAAATGAAAACGCAGAAGGAGCCAATTTATGGTATTACTACCGGATTTGGATCTCTTTGCAACCGTTCCATATCTCCCGAAGCATTAAATCAGCTGCAGGAGAATCTGGTAATGTCTCATGCCTGTAGTACAGGGGCTGAGGTTGAACCTGAAATTATTCGTTTGATGCTTTTCCTTAAGGCTCACGCTCTTTCGTTGGGAAAAAGTGGAGTTCAGGTGGTAACCGTTCAGCGAATTATTGATTTTTATAATAACGACGTTCTTCCAATTGTTTACGACAAGGGGTCGCTTGGCGCTTCGGGCGATTTAGCTCCTCTTTCGAACCTGTTTTTGCCATTAATTGGTAAAGGAGAGGTGCGTCATAAAGGCGTGAAGAGAGAGGCGGCCGATGTTTTAAAAGAGTTTGGATGGGAGCCCATTAAGCTGCAGTCTAAAGAAGGTTTGGCATTGCTAAATGGAACGCAGTTTATGAGTTCTCATGGAGTGCTTGCCTTGATAAAGGCATTTCGCATTGTGAAGCTTGCAGATGTTGCAGGTGCGCTATCTTTGGAAGCATTTGATGGTCGTATTGAGCCTTTTAATGAGCTACTTCACACCATCAGACCTCACCAAGGACAATTAGAAACAGCCCAAAATATTCGCACAATACTAGAAGGTAGTGAGCTGATTGCTCGTCCAAAGAAGCATGTTCAGGATCCTTATTCGTTCCGTTGTATGCCTCAGGTGCATGGGGCATCTAAAGATGCCATTGCTTATGTTGCTAGCGTGCTTCTAACAGAGGTAAATTCGGTTACTGACAATCCAACCGTATTTGCTGACGAGGATTTGGTGCTTTCTGGGGGAAATTTCCACGGTCAGCCTCTTGCATTGGCCCTCGATTTCCTAGCAATAGCCCTTGCTGAGCTTGGAAACATTTCGGAGCGTCGTGTAGCCCAACTTATTCTAGGTTTACGCGGCCTACCTGAATTCCTTGTGGCAAATCCTGGATTAAATTCAGGTTACATGATTCCTCAGTATGCTGCAGCTTCGATGGTAAGCCAAAATAAGCAGCTGTGTACTCCTGCTTCTGTTGATTCTATCGTTTCTTCAAACGGACAGGAAGACCATGTGAGCATGGGCGGAAATGCCGCCACCAAAGTACTTAGGGTGGTTGATAATATCGAACGAATTCTTGCTATTGAGCTGATGAATGCTTCTCAGGCAATTGAGTTCCGTCGTCCTGCAAAAACATCGCCATACCTTGAAGATTTCTTAGCCAGCTTCCGAAAGGTTGTTCCTTTTGTAGAGGAGGATATTATTATGTATCAGGCTATAGATCGTGCTGTTGATTTTATTCGACAGGGAGATTTTGTAAGAGAATCTGTTACTGCATAGTTAAAGAGGCGCTGAAAGCGCCTCTTTTTTATTACTTACCTTTAATTTCCATAACAATTTTACCTACGGTTTTTCCCTTTAGCATCTCTATTAGCGTTTCGGGAACCTGTTCTAACGAAATAATTTTTTTTAGTGGAACATCAATCAAACTTCTTTCAACCATATCCGTAAATATTCTGCCAGTTTCCACTATGCTGCTAATTCCTCGCTCGCCGTATCCGTAGCCGCCACCAAGACTTAGCTGATGAAATGTGAGCGATTTCATAAAGGCATCTTTGTATTTTGCTGGGCGTGCATGCCCTACTAGCTCTACCATTTGTCCGTTAAATGCCATTGCTGCGGCTGCATCAATATCGGTGTCAGGACCAACGGCGTCTAAAACTTTGGTTGCTCCAATTCCGTCGGTATATTCAAATACTTTTTGTGCAATATTCTCTTTTTGATAATCGATAATATGTGTTGCTCCCATTTCGCGTACAAATGCAAAATTTTTCTCGGAACAGGTGGCAATAATCTTATGGGCTCCCACATATTTGGCAATTTGAAGGGCAAAACTTCCTACGCCGCCAGCACCGCCAACCACAAGAAGGTTGTCGTGAGTTTTTAGCTTCAATTTGTCAATTAAGGCTCGATAGGCCGTCCAACCCGAACAAGGAGTGGCGGCAGCAATGTCATGCGGTAATCGGTGGTTCGGAAGAATTGCTTCTTCGTGCTGAATGGCATATTCGGCAAATCCTCCATGAGGGCGGAGCATGTAGCCGTGGTATAGAACTCTATCTCCAGGCTTCCATCTGGTCACTTTTTTGCCAACTTCGACAATAACCCCCGAAACATCAAGGCCAGGAACCCAACTGCTATTCATATCTGGGACTAAGCCTTTCCATAGCGATATTTTTGCGTCAACGGGATTAAGGCCGCATGCTTTTACTTTTACCATAACATCGTGATTTTCTAGGCGAGGGAAAGGAAGATCGCTAACCGAAAATCCGTTATTGGAAGGATTGAATGTTACAGCTTTCATGACGTGTAGTTATTTTGATTCAAGTTACGAAATATGGTAGACGCTTGCTAGCTGGTTTGCTCTTTCTTTTACTTGTTCTAACCTTATTTTAAGGAGTATTGTTTAAAATAGGGGCAAGTACTTTTACTGGTTGACCAATAAGGTTTTTGGGAGAGCCCTTTTTCCTACTGTTTTTTGCGATAGTTCTGGAGGGTATTGGCTTTTTTATTTAATTATGGAGGAGTTGTTGATCCTTATACTTTGTTGAAAAAAAGTAAATAATCATACCGATCGTTTGAATACAATGATCGAATTGCTTATTTTACAGCGATAAACACTACAAACAAAGAGAATGAAAGAGCAACAAAACGAAACAACGGCTAATCCGTTAAAGAGAAATTTGGGGTTAGGAGCGGCCACTGCAATTGTTATTGGTAATATGATCGGTTCGGGAATATTTACCGCGCCTCAATCGCTCGCAGCAAGCGCGAATCCGTCATCATCAATCATTGCGTGGATAATTACCGCCATTGGTTCCTTGTTTTTGGCTTTGGTGTTTGCTCATTTGGGTTCGCTATATCCTCGCTCTGGAGGTCCAATTGTGTACACTAAAATGGTGTATGGCGATTTTGCTGCATTTCTAATTGCGTGGACATTTTGGATTGGGATGTGGGTTGGAAATGCCGCGATAATTACAGCAATTGTTCGATATCTGACAACCTTTTTCCCTGCAATTAAGGAGAGCGGAATGCTTGCGTTCTTTATTTCGTCTGGAATACTCTGGATCTTTACATTCATAAATTTAAAAGGGGTAAAGGAGGCTGGCTTTGTTGGGGTTGTAACTACCATTGCAAAAATAGCTGTGCTAGTTGTTATAATTATTGTTGCTTTAATGGGCTTTAATGTGGAGCATCTTAAGGCTGCATCGTCTCCAACTCTCGAAGGTTTTTCTACTATTCCGGTTGCTGTTGCTATTACGTTATGGTCTTTTATTGGCCTAGAAAGTGCATCGGTAACAGGTGGGGAAATCAGCAATCCAAAGCGAAATATTAAGTTAAGCACCATAATCGGTTTTGTTGTTACCGCCTTTATATACATTATTACCAGCATTTCTGTAATGGGGACAGTTCCACAAAGTCAGCTGGCAACTTCGCCTGCGCCTATGTCGGATGTGATTAATTCTGTAACGGGAGGATCTTGGGGCGGATGGTTTATTGCTATTGGAGTGATAATTGCAGCAGGAGGCGCTACTTCTGGATGGATTCTAACCACAGCTCGAAGTTCTTATGCTGCTGGCGAGCAAGGCCTTTTTCCTACTTTTTTTGCAAAAGTCCACCCTCGTTTTGCTACGCCTCACGTATCCTTGATTATTTCAGGTGTACTAGCAAACCTACTTCTTGTACTTAACTATGTTTTGTCTCTAACGGCTGCTTTTGATTTTATGATTTTGCTAGCAACGTTGGCGTTTATGCCTGCCTATAGCTTTACCGCTGCGGCACAAGTTATACTAACAAGCAAAGAGGGACAGTCGTGGAGAACAATGTTAAAGGCTGCCTTAATCCCAATATTTGCTTTTGCATACTGCATTTATGCAACTTATGCTGCTGGAGGCGAGGTGGTAATGTATGGTTTTATCTTGATGCTTCTTGGCATTCCCATTTATATTGTAATGAGGCTCCAAAAAATGAAAGTACTATAAAACGAGAAAAGAGAGGAACTCCTCTCTTTTCTCGTTTTAGCCATATGGGTAGCCAACTTAAAATTATCAAGGGAAAGGCTTCTCTTTTTTGCGGTAACTTCATTAACTTGCAACTCTATTTTTGATATTCAAAATTTATATGCCATGCAATTAACTGTATTTATAATGGCAGGGGGCTCTGGTGAGCGCTTTTGGCCGCTATCTACCCGCGAAAAACCCAAACAGCTGCTTAAGCTTGTTGATAAGGAGCGTAGCCTTATTAGAATGACGGTGGATAGAGTTCTTCCGATTGTTCCTGCCGAGCGAATTTTTATTGGTACAAACGCAATACAGGCAAAAGGAATTGCGGAGGAGCTTCCAATGCTTCCTATTGAGAATATTATTATAGAACCTCAGTTTAAGGATACGGCAGCCGCTATAGGCTTTGGTTCTGTTGTAATCGGAGAGAAATACCCTGATGCAACAATGGTTGTTCTTGCTTCCGACCATCTTATTAAGAACGAAGAGAACTTCTGTAAGCGAATTCTAACGGCGGCAGAGGTCGCAGAGGATAGAGGTGCTATTGTTACTTTAGGTATTAAACCAAGCCGTCCAGAAACCGGTTACGGCTACTTGGAGACCGAAGAGTGCTATATTGGGGAGCCAACTCCAGTTGTGAGATTCTGGGAAAAGCCCAACCTACAGCGTGCGGAAAGCTATGTGGCATCAGGAAGGTATTTGTGGAATAGTGGCATGTTTATTTTCAATATTGCCACCATGAATCAGGCTTTCGAAACATATCTTCCCAAGCATGCCGCGTTGCTAACGCAAATAGCAAAGTTGGGAGATGCAAAGCGTAACTATTCGGACGCTAAATTGAACGACCTATTCAGCAAGTTTGAGAAGATATCTATCGATTTTGGTATTATGGAAAAGTTCCACAATACAATGGTTATTCCAGTTGACTTTGGCTGGAACGACATTGGTAGTTTTCCGGCGCTTGATGAGGTTTTTGAAAAGACTGAGCAAGGTTCTGTCGTACAAGGAAGTCGAGTTGTAGAGGTAAACTCGTCCGATAATATTGTCTTGGGGATGTCGGGAAAGGTTATTGCAACTTTGGGAGTAAGTGATTTGGTTATTGTGGATACTAAGGACTCGCTGCTGGTATGTAGCAAGGCTGAAGCACAAAATATCAAAAAGATATTGGAGCAGCTAAACAAATAGTATTTTTTTTGACAAGATATGCAGTAGCCGCTATATGCGGCTACTGTTCTTTGTAGGAATTCTTTTTTGTTATTATAGTTAATTTCTACCTTTGGCATCCAAATAAAAATGGAACACATTGGCAAGCATTAACTCTTGGATCAAGGCGGCTCGTTTACGTACGCTTCCTTTGGCCTTATCCAGCATCATACTGGGAAGTACTTTAGCCGCATTTGAGTATCGAATGCATTGGACGGTTTTACTTCTTTCGGTTGTAACTGCGCTGTTTCTTCAGGTGCTATCGAATTTTGCCAACGATTATGGTGATTCGGAAAAAGGGACTGACAATCAGCACCGGGTTGGTCCGACACGAACCGTTCAAAGTGGCGAAATCACGCCTGTCCAGATGAGAAAAGGAATGGTGGTGGCAGCATCGTTGGCGTTGGTGGTTGGATTGGCACTAGTTTTCGTTGGTACCATTGGGATTCCTATTTGGAAAACTTTGCTTTTTATAATTCTTGGACTTGCCTGCATTGTGGCCGCTGTTAAGTATACTGTAGGAGAGAAGGCTTATGGTTATCGTGGTCTTGGAGATTTGTTTGTCTTTCTTTTCTTTGGCTTAACGGGTGTTGTTGGAACCTTCTTTTTACATACGCAGCATCTGTTTTGGGGGGCTTGGCTTTTGGGGGCCGCTGTAGGATTGTTTAGTACGGGGGTGCTTAACCTGAATAATATGCGCGACATTGTCAACGATTTTAATTCGGGGAAGTATACCATTCCTGTTCGTCTTGGGTTTAATAAGTCTAAACTTTACCATCTAGGGTTGATTGGAGGTGGATTCTTGTGCTCAATGCTGTTTACGGCATTTTATTTTCAGAATATATGGATGCTTCTACCTTATCTTTCGCTGTATCTTTTCGCTAAAGATTTGAAGGCAATCTTGCTTACAAAAGATCCCAAACTCTTAGATCCATATCTTAAGAAACTTTCGATTTCGACGCTTATATTTGTCGTGTTGCATAGCGTTGCATTTATAGCTTGCGTTGCAATTTAGACCTTTTCTTTTTTTGCGACTTCTAAAACTACAATTGTGATTACAGCGGCTGTAAAACCATATACGCTAATGTTTGCTCGCCCTGCAGGGACTTCGCGAGGCGTTTATCAAACCAGAAATTCGTGGTATATCGTTCTTCGTGCTGACGATAGGGTTGGGATCGGAGAGTGTGCGCCGTTACCGAATTTGAGTTGTGATGATATACCCAACTATCAGGAGCGTATAGAGCATTTTTGTGAGTTTATTAATACGGGTAAAGGGATTGATTTTGAAGAGTTACGCTCGTGCCCTTCCATTCTTTTTGGTTTTGAAACGGCGTTACGAGACCTTAGCGCTGATGAGCATATATTTTGGAGCACCTCCTTTTCTAGAGGCGAATCGGGGATTCCGATAAATGGTTTAATATGGATGGGCTCGCACGATTATATGCTAAGCCAGATAGATACTAAGGTGTCGGCGGGCTTTAGGTGCCTAAAATTGAAGGTTGGTGCTATTGATTTTGACCAAGAGTTAAGTTTGGTACAACATATTCGCGAGCGCTATTCTGCATCTGATCTAGAGATTCGTTTAGATGCCAATGGCGGTTTTAAGCCTAACGAAGTGCTTGTAAAGATGGATAAGTTTTCAAAGTACCATATCCACTCCATTGAGCAACCGATTATGGCTCGTCAAATTGCTGATATGGCGTCGTTGGTTAAGCATGCACCAATCCCTGTAGCACTTGATGAGGAGCTTATCGGAATTAATGCATATTCCCAGAAACTGGAGTTGCTAGAGGAGATTAATCCGCATTACATAATATTGAAACCAAGCTTACATGGAGGGCTGCTGGGTTCTACCGAATGGATAGAGCTTGCCAATGAGCATAAAATAGGATGGTGGATAACCTCGGCTTTGGAATCGAACGTTGGCCTTAACGCCATTGCGCAGTGGTGCGCTTCGTTGCCGGTTTCCATGCCTCAGGGATTGGGGACAGGAATGCTTTTTACCAACAACATCGAATCTCCTTTAAGCATTAAAGGGCAGGAGTTATGGTACGATGCTTCTTCTTCGTGGAATTTTAGCGAAATTCTTTAGCCTTTTTAGAATATTTTTTGACGATTAGCTGCTAAATTGAGGGCTGCTAATAATTTGGGACTACTTATTATGGATTCCTTAACGCTTAATGGTGTAACCTACTCCTCCAAGGAGCTAAAAGTGCTTGTTTCGACGAGTTCTGATTTAAGAGAGGGTTACCTTCGAGACTTCTGGTCGTTTATTGGGGAGTGGTATAATGATAACGATTATGTTGTCGTTTCTACATCGGGATCTACTGGCAAACCAAAGCAACTTAAGGTTCTTAAACAGCATATGGTAAATAGTGCCCATATGACTTGTAGCGCGTTGGGGTTGGAGCATGATGATAATGCTCTTCTATGCTTATCTACCGGTTATATTGCAGGGAAGATGATGGTTGTCCGAGCAATTGTGGCTGGATTAAATCTTACCGTTATTGAACCTTGTGGAACTCCGTATATTGACAAAGATTACGCCTTTTGCGCAATGGTTCCCATGCAAGTTTATAACATACTTACCTCCTCGGAGCGTATGTTTTCGCTTAGCCAAGTGGGAAAATTGATTATTGGCGGAGGCCCTATCTCTGCAGATTTGCGGCAGGAGATAGAGCAATTAACGGTTGAATGCTACTCAACCTATGGGATGACCGAAACGGTATCTCATATTGCGCTTCGAAGGCTCAATGGGCTCCATAAGCAGCATTCTTACCATCCTTTTCAAGGAGTTACCATTTCTCTTAACTCAAATGGATGTCTTGTAATTGATGCTCCTAGCGTTTGTTCATCTCGCTTAGTAACCAACGATATTGCCGAGATTGAAGAAGATGGTTCGTTCCGAATATTGGGTCGGCTAGACAATGTTATTAACACAGGAGGGGTTAAGGTGATCCCCGAGGAGGTCGAGTTAAAAATAGGAGGATGTACTACCCATTCTTACGCCATCTCCTCGCAGCCTGATGCCCGATTGGGCGAGAAGGTCGTGCTGGTTATTGAGGGAGGGATGGAATGCCTTTTCTATTTCGATGATGTGCTAACACCTTACGAACGCCCTCGTCGCATCGTCTATGTCGATAAAATTCCGCTAACGCCCAACGGTAAAATAAACCGTGTTGCTTTGCGAGAAATTCTTGCTACGCTGTAATAACTTCCGATCATTTTGGCTGAACTTAGCTTCTCTTTTCCCCCTTTGATGAAATGCTTTAAAAGAAGTTTTTTCTTCCCTTTTTGTGAAGCGAGCAAACCTCTCTTTAAACCATTTCTAAGGCTTTCTGTATGTTTTTAAGGCCATTTTAAGGTTGATATTAGTGCAGGATTAGAAATGCTGCAAGCAGCGAAAAATGAGCTGTATTAAAATTACTATGTCTTTTTCTTTGCCTTACTTAGTTGATGAAATAATAGAATAAAAGCAACTGGTATGTTAGAAGAAGAAGCAAATGCAGCCCTGATTTTGCAATGGAGCGGAATGGCTGAGTACGATATGGCACCCCAAGGCTTGCTACTTCATCATTTTTTTGAAGCGGCTGCTGCTCACGATCCGAATGGCATCGCTATAGAGTATGATGGTGTAAAAATCTCTTACAAGGAGGTGGACGAGCGAGCTAACCAGTTTGCACGCTATCTTTCTGAGCAAGGCGTCTCTTTAGAAAGTAAGGTTGCCATAATGTTACCGCGTACGCCTTTTGTGTACATTGCCATGTTAGGTGTGCTAAAGGCTGGTGGTGCCTACATTCCGCTCGATCCTGAAATTCCTGGCGAACGAGTTGCTTATATTCTCGAAGATTCTAAGGCTACGCTTATTATTACCGCTCAGCAAATTATTGATAGAATAAGCGACGATCTTTCAGCGCATAGTGTATTCAATGTGGATGTTGATGCATCGCTGCTAGATAGGTACGAATTAACTAAAAATGAAGTTTTAGGTCTTTCTCCCAGCAACCTTTGCTATATCATCTATACTTCGGGTACAACCGGAAAACCCAAGGGCGTACTTCTTGAACATAGAAATGTGGCAACCTATATTGCTTCTGCCCAAAAGATTTACTCTATAGGTAAAAACGATCGTGCGTTACAAGGGTTTTCTGTAGCCTTTGATGCATCGGTAGAGGAGATTTGGGTGCCATTTTCGGTTGGTGCAACCGTTGTTGTTGGCACTTTTGAAATAATGCGCTCGGGCGATCGTTTTGCTGATATTCTTAGCCAGCTGAACATCTCGTTTCTTTCTTGCGCACCAACTCTGCTTTCGATGGTCGACGGGGACATTCCGTCGTTGAGGACTTTGATTTTTGGAGGCGAGGTTTGCACTCCAGATATTGCCTACCGTTGGTGTAGAGGTAAGCGCGACGTTTTTAACACCTATGGGCCAACAGAGGCGGCGGTTATTGCCACCTACAGCAAGCTCGAACCTTTAGCCGAGGTTACCATTGGTCGTCCAATGCCTCACTACATGGTAACCATCCTCAATGAAAACATGGAGGCAGTTGGGGTAGAGCAGGAGGGCGAAATTTATATAGGAGGAGAGGCTGTTGCTCGTGGATACTTGAATAGGGACGATTTATCAGCCCAAAAGTTTGTTACCATTGATAGATTTACAGGATCGCCAGTTCGTTTTTATAAAACGGGCGATCTAGGACGATACAATGAAAAAGGGGAAATCGTATTTGTAGGAAGAGCGGACTCTCAGGTAAAAGTTCGTGGTTTTAGGGTAGAACTTTCCGAAATCGAAGGGCTCATCTTGAAGTGTGATGGGGTAAAAGCTTCGGTGGTTGCTTTAGACACAGAAACGCAGCAGCTCGCCGCATACGTGGTGGTCCGAGATGGTGAGGTTGTGAAAAGGGAGCAAATAGCGCTACTGCTTCGTAGCAAGCTCCCCTACTATATGATTCCTGCAACGCTCGATGAGATTGATGCGCTTCCGATGACTACCAGCTCAAAGGTTGATAGGAACAGATTGCCCAAACCTCAAAATCCGCTGGCCGTAAATGCTTCGAGAACGATTATCGAGCCATCTACACCACTCGAGGCTGCTCTTGTGGATATGTTGAAAAGCCATTTCGCTCGTACAGATGTTTCGATGGGGGATAATTTTTTCGATGACCTTGGAGGACACTCGTTGCTGGCTGCGCTCATTGTTTCCGATTTGCGAAAGCAGAAAATGTTCGAGACAATGTCTGTTGTGGACATTTACAAGAATCCAACAATAGCGAAGCTGGCCGCAGAATTGGAGCAGCGTTATCAGGAGTCGGAGCAGACGAACAAGGTAGAGGTGGAGCGCGATTTTTACAAGCCATCGAGGTTAAGCTACTATACCTGCTGGTTTTTCCAAGGTCTATCAATGATATTCCTAGCGTTCCTTTTTGGGATTGAATGGCTTGGTCCATTCTTCGTTTACTCGTACTACTATCAGGCCGATCAGGGGATTGCCTACTCTCTAATGATGATGCTCGTTATGTACTTCGCATTGCTACCCACATTGTCGGTTCTTTCGCTGGCTTTGAAGTGGCTAATAATTGGTAAAATTAAAGCTGGGAAGTATAAGCTTTGGAGCTTCTACTACTTTAGATTTTGGCTGGTAGATAAGATTATCAACATCACTCCTGTGATTTATTTCTCAGGAACGCCCATCATGAACCTTTACCTGAGGCTGCTTGGTGCAAAAGTTGGGAAAAATTCGTACATCAACACGCACTCTATTTCTGCTTTTGACTTGCTTAAGGTGGGCGAGAACGTGAGTATATGTACCGATTCTCACCTTCGGGGATTTATCATTAAGGATGGATATTTAATTATTGGCAGCATCGAAATCGAGGACGACTGCTTTGTGGGTACCCGTTGCTGCATATCAGAGAATACCAAGATGCAGCGTAACTCTTCGCTCGACGACTTGACAATGCTTTTAAGCGGAGCTGTTGTTCCTGCAAATGAAAGTTGGCAAGGATCTCCAGGGCAAAAGGTGGGCACCAATAGCACTCCCGAGCGTACTAAGGTTTGGAATAGCTCCCATTTTATGGCCTACTTGATTGGGGTATTCGTATTTCCTCTTCTTACCATGTTGGCCTACTTTCCAGGCATGATGCTAATTACCCACCTCGACTACTCTCGTGGTGATTACGGATTTCTTGCGCTCACAATTGTTGTGGCCGTTTCATTTGTATTTATGCTTTGTATCATTATAGCATTCCTGAAATGGGTAATGCTCGGAAATATAAAGGAGGGGCGATATAGGCTCAGCAGCACATTCTACTACAAAAAATGGTTTTTTGATCAGCTGATGAGGTTAAGCTTACAGGTTATAGGTACGCTCTACACCACGCTTTACCTTCAAAAGTGGTTTAAGCTGCTGGGGGTAAAGATTGGCAAAAGGAGCGAGATTTCGACTGTTGAGTTTATATCTCCCGATCTTCTTGTGGCTGGCGACGAGTGCTTCCTTGCAGATTCTGTCTCGGTAGGGGCCTCCCATGTACGCAATGGCTATATCAGCATTGCCAAAACGCATATTGGCGATAGAACTTTTGTCGGTAACAGCGCCGTGGTTAGTCCTGGTACTATTTTGGGGAACGACGTGCTGTTGGGGGTGCTCTCTAAGATGAAACCAGAGCATGTACCGACACCTAACGATACCTCCTGGTTTGGTTCGCCAGCAGTTTTTCTTCCAAGGCGCGATGTTAACCACGATTTTAGCGAGAGTCGCACCTACAAGCCATCTAGAAAACTTTTTATGCTACGCTACTTTATCGAGTTTTTTAGGGTTACGCTTCCGGTAACGATGTTCATCGTTCTTGCTTCGATGATAACCAACGTAACCAGCTATCTGCAGGCCGAAAAGGACTTGGTGGAGCTATTCCTTCTATTTCCGTTGCTGTATATTGGAGCAAGCATTGTTGGCTTTGCCTTTATGGCTACCTTAAAATGGCTGGTTATAGGGAGGTATAAGCCGATGAATCGTCCGTTGTGGAGTGGTTTTGTTTGGCGTAGCGAGCTGGTAACGGGCTTTTACGAAAACTTCGGGGTGCTGTTTTTTATGAATATGCTAACAGGTTCTCCATTTATAAAATTCCCACTTTGGCTTTTGGGAAGCAAGATTGGTAAGCGAACCTGTATATACACCACACAAATTACAGAGTTCGACTTGGTGAAGGTGGGCGATCACTCTGTTTTAAACGACAACTGTACCATCCAAACGCACCTTTTTGAAGATCGAGTAATGAAGATGTCCTACGTGGACATAGGAAAGGAGTGTACGGTGGGGGGAATGGCTGTTGTTCTTTACGATTCGCAAATGGAGGATGGCTCGAAGATCGAAAACCTCTCCGTGCTGATGAAGGGGGAGAGGCTGCCCGCCTTCAACACCTTTGTAGGGGCGCCCGCTAAGCCTTTAAGGTAGCCCTGTCTACAAACATTTCTAGTGTTGTTGTAATGCCGAGGAGTTGTCCTCGGCATTTTTAATTATAACTTATAACTAAGCAAGAAGTTAAAGTTTTTTGTAAACGTTTTAACGAATACCGCATCCGACATGCCATTCCCTATTTCATACCGAAATTCAACGGAGTAATTATTGTAATTAATACCACTACCTACAACTAGCCCTTGCTCATGTTTTCTAATTGCAAAAGCTGTAGATTCACGTGTGTGCGTAATTGTTGAGGAGTATTCTGTTTTTACGATTTGTTTGTTTTTGTTCTCTTTGATTACGAGTCCATTTGAAACCCCTATATTAAAAAAGATTGAGTAGTGTTTTAATGGAAACTTGGCTCGAACTAAATTTTGTAGTTTAATATATGTAAGGCTTAATTGAATAAATTTTTCTTCTTTTTCTGAACTGGTAATTGTATGTGAGGTTCCTTTAGCATTATACGATGTCATTCTTAGATCATTATAAATGGAAAATTTGCTAAGATTTCTAGGTAAGATGATGTTAAGGAATACACCCCCAGATAGATTGTTAGAATTTGAAAATTTTACAGAACTGTTTTTAACATTGAAATTAGTTACAGTCAAACCTCCAATAATTCCAAATTCTGGCTTTATTTTGATTTCTTTTTTTTCAAATGCAATTTGTGAGTTTGTACATTGCTGGTAAAATTTGAAAATCGCTTTAAGATCCGACGTCTCGTACTTCAAATTGTTGATTTTACTTCTTATTTTAGGGCAGTCTCTAAAGTAGTATGCTAGTTGTCCTTTGTATTTGTTGTTTTCAGCAATTCCTCTAACTGTGCCTGTTTTGTTTTCATCTATATATTTTTTATAGACAAGTAAGTTAATTGTAGAGTCTATGCTGATATAAAAGTTTGGCTTGATGGCAGTATTGTTAAGATAAAGCTTTTGCCGACCATCGACAATAACTTGTAGGAATACGGTATCCTGTTGTAATTTTATACTGCTGTCGTAATCTATAAAGTAATTGTTGTTTGTGCTAGTCTCTACCTCAACGATGGCGCTTTCGTATCTATCATCGTCAGTTCCGAATCCTTTAATTGTTAATGGTGTGTGTGTGTGATACACACCATCTAGCGAAAGCTTAAATTTAATTTCTTTGGGGTTGCAAAGCCAGTTTCTGTAGTCTATGTATCCCTTAACTGTATCTCCTTTTACATCCAATATATACCCAGGGACATCATTTTTTTGCGAAAAGACAGCTGTTGATATTAAGCAAAAAAATAGCATGAAAGATTTTGATAGTAATTTCATTTAGAAATGTAATTTAAAAATTTGTTGCAAAATAAATATATATATTCCATAGGCATTAGATTTATGGGTTTAGGGCTGTTTAAATTAACTTTTGCGTAAAAGTGTCATTCGCATGCCAATGGTTATTTTATATTCGAGTACATATCGTTGAAGAAGCAACAAATAATCATCACTTATGCGTGAATTTCAGCTAAACATTCTTCATCATACCTGCTATTCGCCATTAAAGAGCTAGTTTTGCCCCAATTTTGCAGTTGTGCATGCATTACAATAATTAAGGAGTAGATAAATCGGATGATTACAGTCTCTAATTTGGCCATTCAGTTTGGTAAACGCATTCTTTTTCAAGACGTAAATCTTAAGTTCACCCCCGGAAACTGCTACGGGATAATTGGCGCCAACGGTGCTGGTAAGTCCACCTTTCTTCGTATGATTAGCGGCGATCAGGACTCCACTCGTGGTAAAATCGAGCTTGGACCTGGCGAGCGCCTTTCGGTACTTAAGCAGGATCACTTTGAATTTGACGAATTCACCGTACTCGATACGGTTCTTATGGGGCATACCGTTCTCTGGGGTATCATGAAGGAGAAGGATGCCATATATGCAAAGCCCGATTTCTCGGAAGAGGATGGCATTCGTGCCTCTGAGCTGGAGGAGAAGTTCGGCGAAATGGACGGATGGAACGCCGAGAGCGATGCCGCATCGCTGCTTAGCGGCCTAGGCATTAAGGAGGATAAGCACTTTAAGCTTATGAAGGAGCTGAGCGGTAAGGAAAAAGTGAAGGTGCTGCTGGCGCAAGCGCTGTTCGGCAAGCCCGACAACCTGCTGCTCGATGAGCCTACCAACGACCTCGACCTCGAAACCGTAATGTGGCTCGAAAACTACCTCTCCAACTTCGACAACACCCTGCTGGTGGTATCGCACGACCGACACTTCCTCGACTCGGTGTGTACCCACGTTGTGGACATCGACTTTGGTAAGGTGAAGCTATTCCCCGGTAACTACAGCTTCTGGTACGAAAGTAGCCAGCTGGCCCTTCGCCAGCAGGCCAACCAAAATAAGAAGGCCGAAGAGCGCAAGAAGGAGCTCCTCGAGTTCATCCAGCGCTTTAGCGCCAACGTGGCTAAGAGTAAGCAAACGACCAGCCGTAAGAAGATGCTCGAAAAGCTTAACGTGGAGGAGATCCAGCCATCTACCCGCCGCTACCCCGGTATCATCTTTACCCCCGAGCGCGAAACTGGGAACTCCATCCTTGAGGTGCGCGACATCAACAAGGTGGCCGACGATGGTACCGTGCTGCTAAAGGATGTATCCTTTACGGTGGAGAAGGACGAAAAGATCGTATTCCTATCGAAGAATCCGCTGGCGATGACCGCCCTATTCGAAATTCTGAATGGGCACCTGCAGCCAGATGCTGGCTCGTTCGACTGGGGTATCACCATTACCACGGCCTACCTGCCGCTCGAAAATAGCGAGTTCTTCGAAAATAACATGAACCTGGTGGAGTGGCTTGGCCAGTACTCTTCGGATACCAGCGAGAGCTTCCTACGTGGATACCTCGGTAAGATGCTCTTCTCGGGCGAGGAGATTTACAAGAAGTCGAACGTGCTTTCGGGAGGCGAAAAAATGCGCTGCATGATCTCGCGCATGATGCTCCGAAACGCCAACGTGATGATCTTGGACAACCCAACCAACCACCTCGACTTGGAGTCGATCCAGGCCTTCAACAACACCCTTACCAACTTTAAGGGTAACGTGCTGATGTCCTCGCATGACCACGAGTTTATTCAAACGGTATGTAACCGTATCATCGAGCTTACGCCAAACGGCATTATCGATAAGCAGATGGACTACGACGACTACATCACCAGCGACAAGATTAAGGAGCTACGCGATAGCATGTACCAATAGCAATGAATCCCGCCACCGTGCGGGATTTTTTTTTGTTTGTGGAGATGCGACTTATCGCGTCTCCTTTCACCTATAGGAGGCCGCTAACCTTCCTGCACCTTTGTTTTCCTCATTCGCTCCAAAATCAGCTTTTCAATCTCGTCCATCTGCTCAACCGGCAGCCCCTGTACCAGCTTCACGAGCCCAACGGCGGCATCCTTGCGCCGAATGGATTGCAGCGCGTGCCCTTCAATATCGGTGTTGGGCTTCGATGGCGTCCACTCAAAGAGATCGTTGGGCGTGCAGTTTAGGCTTAGGCATATCTCCTCCAGGTTGCTCAAGTCAATCTTTTGGGTGAGGCTTCGGGATAGATGGTAGGCCTTGTTGTGCTTGTAGCCATGCGCCTTCAGGAAGGAGTAGGCGTTATCGATCCCTTTTAGGGCAAGCACGCGCGAGATGTTTAGCTTCAGCATAGCGTTCCGTTTTTGGTTGCTTCTGCTAATTTATGGCATTCTTTATTTCGAGATGCTGTTTTCCCTTAAAAAGTAGCATCACTTTTCTTTAATATGGAGAACTTTAATCCGGAAGATGGCTCAAACGGGAAATCTTTTAGTCGTATTTTACGGTCGGACGAGCTAATGGATGCCGGTATTGATAGCCGACGTTGCGCAGAAGAGCTACTATCGGTCAGTTGGGATAACCGACGTTGTTCGGAAGAGCATAGCTAAGCTGGTGTTGGTATCATACGTTGGTTGGAAGAGCAAGTTGGCCTATAAAATGGTAACCCAAGCCCTTCGGAAGAGCTTGGGTGTATCAAAAATGGTAGCATTAAGCTGTTGTTAGTAAGGTTAAGCGTACCGAAGTCTATCAGAACAAAGGAACTACCTTGCCCTCGTGCTAATTTCTGCTGGTTAAGGGGGCGAAGTCGCATATATAGGGATGGGCTACCGAGTAAAATTAGTACTTTTGATTGGTAGGTTTACTGCTAGGTGAAAAAGGCTGCTGGAAGGATCTGTCACTTATTCGCCAAGTTCTTTATCTCGATAATCTTATTACATGGAGCGAAAATAGGGTGTAAAAGCTATAGATTGAAACTTAAAGGGCGGCGTGTTTTGCAATTCGAAACTTTACCTCTTTTAAATTTTGATATATTGTTAATGGCATTGCCTTATTAGACTACAGGTTGAAACTTTATTTACTTGAAATGTTTATAAATTATCTGTTCTTGGGATAAAAAACTATCAAATTGTTTTTATGTATTGAAAAAATCAGTAAAATTGTCATTGTAAAAAATCAACCTACAACGATGAGACAAACACCTATTGACTTTAATACGGTAAATCGATTGAAGACGGAATCGGGGATTGCTGGTATTGGAAAAGCCTCTATACGTGAATTGGTTAAGTTGGTTGGCCAGATAGAGGCTGCAACTAGCTCTAGCTTTGTGCGAATGGAGATGGGAGTTCCTGGGTTAAAGACCCCGTCGGTTGCAATTGATGCCGAAATTGAAGCTTTAAGAAGTGGTGTTGCCTCAATCTACCCTTCTATAGAAGGTATTCCCTCCCTAAAAACCGAACTTTCGCGTTTTGTTAAGAATTTTCTGGATATTGAAGTGGCAGAGGAGGGGTGTATTCCGACGGTAGGCTCAATGCAGGGTGGAATGGCCGCCTTTATGGTTACTAGCCGATACGATAAAGATCGCGATACGATTCTTTTTATCGATCCCGGATTTCCTGTTCAGAAAACTCAGCTTAAGATGCTGGGGATAAGCTATGAGTCGTTTGATGTATACAACTATAGGGGTGAAAAGCTGCGTGCTAAGCTGGAGGAGTACCTTCAACAGGGCAATATCTCAAGCATTCTCTACTCTAATCCGAACAATCCCTCGTGGGTTTGCTTTACCGAAAAGGAGCTGCAGATTATCGGAGAGCTTGCCACAAAGTACGATGCTATCATAATTGAAGATTTAGCCTACTTTGCAATGGACTTTAGAAAAGATATGTCGGTGCCCGGGAAACCCGCATTTCAGCCTACGGTTGCAAAGTATACCGATAACTACATGCTTCTGGTTTCTGGGTCAAAAGCTTTTAGCTACGCAGGACAACGTATCGGAAGTATGATTATTTCTAACGCTTTGTTTAAACGTCAGTTTCCCGACTTGAAGCGTTATTTCATGAACGATATTTTTGGGAAGGCCGTAATATTCGGACCAATTTATGGCTTATCTTCAGGTGTTGCTCATTCGGTACAGTACGGTTTTGCGGCCTTGCTTAAGGCTGTAAACGACGGAAAGTATAACTTTGTAAGCGATGTGAAGGTTTACGGAGAGCGAGCAAAAGTGCTGAAGAGGATCTTTACCGAAAATGGATTTGAGATCGTTTATGATAGGGATGAAGATCAAATTTTGGCTGATGGATTCTATTTTACCGTAAACTACCCTTCTTTTACAGGCGAAGAGCTGGTGGAAGAGCTGCTGTACTATGGTGTAAGCGCTATTTCGCTAAGTACTACGGGGAGTGATAAAGAGGGGATCAGAGCTTGCGTATCGCAGGTTAAGCCCGAACAGTTTGAGGTACTAAGAGAGCGATTGGAGGTTTTCCACGCGCATCATCAGGCGAATAAAAAAATTAAGCCGGCATCATTAGTTTAAAATCAAAGGAATCAAAACATAACTGCATATGGCAAAAATTAGAGGAGCGATAGTTGTTGACGCCGAAAAGTGCAAAGGGTGTTCTCTTTGCGTGGTTGCTTGTCCAACTAAAACCATTGGCCTTGCGCATGAGGTGAATGGCAAAGGCTATAACTTTGCTCGAATGGTGAATCCCGAGAGTTGTATAGGATGTTCTAACTGCGCATTAGTTTGTCCTGATAGTGTAATTACTGTGTACAAGGTCAAACTAGAGGCCTAATAACCCTAACTAGAATAGCATTGCAATATGAAAGAGCTAAGACTAATGAAGGGAAATGAGGCTATCGCTGAAGCTGCGATTCGTTGTGGCTGCGATGGCTATTTTGGATACCCAATTACCCCTCAATCGGAAATTATGGAAACTCTTATGGTTCGTAAGCCATGGGAGGAAACAGGGATGGTTGTTTTGCAGGCCGAAAGCGAAACGTCATCAATAAACATGCTGTACGGTGGAGCAGCAACCGGAAAAAAAGTGATGACCTCATCTTCATCTCCAGGGGTGAGCTTGATGTGCGAAGGCTTGACTTACTTGGCAGGAGCAGAGCTTCCTTGCTTGGTGGTGAACGTTTCTCGTGGAGGTCCCGGTTTAGGAACAATTCAACCTGCACAGTCTGACTACTTTCAGGCAGTTAAAGGTGGTGGACATGGCGATTACCATCTAATCGTTCTTGCCCCTGCTTCTGTTCAGGAGATGTACGACTTTGTAGACCTAGCTTTTGAGCTCGCATTTAAGTATCGTAACCCAGCTATGATTCTTGCCGATGGCGTTATCGGTCAGATGATGGAAAAGGTTTACCTAAGCGAATTTAAGCCACGTTGGACAAAGGAAGAAATTGTTAAGCTGAATGGTGAATGGGCTTGTGTTGGCAAACCAGCCAGCCGTGAGCGTCATATCTCTACCTCACTTGAGCTAGAATCTGAGCGTCAAGAAAAGTTCAACCACAAGCTTCAGGCTAAGTACAACGTAATTAAGGAGAATGAGGTTCGTTTTGAGGAAATGATGTGCGAGGATGCTGACTACATCATCATTGCATACGGTTCTTCTGCTCGTATCTCTTCTAAAGCTGTTGAACTTTGCCGTGCTGAAGGCATTAAGGTTGGTATGCTTCGTCCAATTACCTTATATCCTTTCCCAACTCAGCAAATCATTTCGCATCTTTCTCATGCAAAGGGTATGCTTGCCGTTGAGATGAGCGCAGGACAGATGGTTGAAGATGTTCGTTTGGCTGTAAACGGAAAGATTCCAGTACACCATTTTGGACGTTACGGTGGTATTGTTCCATCACCAAATGAAGTGGTTGATGCAATTAAGGCTAACTTCTTAGGAGGAAAATAGTATGGCTGAAATTTTACTAGAAGATATTGTAAAGCCAGAAAATCTGGTTTACCAAAAAACAAAAGTGCTTACTGATAATGTAATGCACTACTGCCCTGGATGTACCCACGGCGTTATTCATAAATTGATTGCTGAGGTAATTGAGGAGATGAATATTCAGGAAGATACCATTGGGGTATCACCTGTTGGATGTTCTGTGTTGGCCTACAACTACCTTGATATTGACTGGTTACAGGCTGCACACGGTCGCGCTCCTGCGTTGGCAACAGCAGCAAAGCGTCTAAACCCAGAAAAGCACGTGTTCACCTATCAGGGTGATGGAGACTTGGCTTCTATTGGTACAGCCGAAATCCTACACGCCTGCAACCGTGGTGAAAACATCGTGGTAATTTTTGTAAACAACGCTATCTACGGTATGACTGGGGGGCAAATGGCTCCAACTACGCTTATCGGACAAAAGACGGCTACGACTCCTTACGGACGTACTGTTGAGTTGAATGGACACCCATTGCGTATTACTGAACTTATTGCTCAGCTTCCAGGTGCTTCGTTTGTAACTCGTCAGAGCGCTCAAACACCAGCTGCTGTTCGTAAGGCAAAGAAGGCCATTCGTAAAGCATTCGAAAATGCAGCTAACTGCAAGGGTACTTCTTTTGTTGAAGTTGTGGGAACATGTAACTCTGGATGGAAACTGTCTCCCGTTAAGTCTAACCAATGGATGGAGGAGAATATGTTCCCATTCTATCCGCTTGGTGATTTGAAAGACGAATAGCCTAACCAATTATCAAAACGAGAATTGCAATGAAAGAGGAAATCATTATAGCCGGATTTGGAGGACAAGGAGTTCTATCAATGGGCAAGATTCTTGCTTACTCTGGCATTATGCAGGGACAAGAAGTTACTTGGATGCCATCTTACGGTCCCGAAATGCGTGGTGGTACCGCTAACGTAACCGTAATACTAAGCGATGATAGGATTAGCTCCCCAATTGTACATGAGTACGATACGGCGATTATCCTAAATCAACAATCAATGGATAAGTTTGCTGCCAATGTAAAGCCTGGTGGTGTGCTTATTTACGATCCAAATGGTATAATAAACCATCCTACACGTACTGATATCAATATCTACAAGATTGAGGCTGCCGAAGAGGCTGCAAACATGAATAATGCGAAGGCATTTAACATGATTGTGCTAGGTGCTTTCTTGAGCGTTAAGCCAATTGTGAAGATGGAAAATATCCGTAAAGGTTTGGAAAAATCGCTTCCTGAGCGTCACCATCATTTAATTCCAATGAATGAGGAGGCAATCAAAAAGGGAATGGAAAAGGTAGTTACATTAAATGCTCTATAGTAAAAAGCGGCCTAGTGCCGCTTTTTTATTTTAAGGTATTCTTTTCACAACTCCGAATTCTTTTTTGATCTCGACGGTGGGTTTTCCTTTATAGTAAACTGCTCCAAACCCATTAATGCTGCCAATAAGCTGCTTTTTTGCGCTTATCTGGGCTTTTCCTGTTCCGTTGATAACGACGTTTGTATTGCTCGTGTTTAGGCCAAATCCGTCGTACATTCCGGCTCCATTCATCGTAAGCTTGACTTTCTCACTTTCCCCTTTTAGCCTTATATAGGAGGCACCTCCCGATGTTATATCAAAGGTTTGACAGATTAAAGCTAAATCAATTTTACTAGAGCCGCTCAACCTTACGGATAGCGCTTTTACTTTCAGCTCGTTTTGCGATTTTAGGTTGGCATACCCGTCAATCTGGAGGTTGTTTAGGTTGGTTACGTAGAGGTTTATTGTTGGAATTTCATCGTTTCTTAGATGAAGCCTACGGTCTCGATCTTTCGCCATTTCGATAGTCAGCAGCCCTTCCCGTACGGCAACCTTAATCCTGTTTACAACGGATGGCATTCCGATAATTTGTAGAGCGCTATTTTTACATTGGCTGATGTTAATCTCAAACCCTCCGGTAATAGCAACCTTTTCAAAAGGTAATGTTTTGAAAATTTTGGTAGTCGGTTTTGTAGCCCAAAGTAGCTGGCTTGCTGACAGAATTAGCAGTATGGATAGTATCCTTTTCATGGCTAAGGATTTTTTTAAATTTAGTAAAAAAAGGATACTAGAAAAGCTAATGGTGAAAAAAATGCCCGAATACGGACTAGGTATTCGGGCTTGCAAGATCGATATCCTAAGATATCAGGGGTATAAATTGGTTTTGCAAATATAGCAAAAAAAGTTAGGCTTTTCTTTTGTTGAATGCGATAGCCAAGATGTAAAGGAGGCAAACTAGAGGAACCGCGAATCCGGCTACAATATTGTTTGTCATATCTGCTACCACTCCAAATGCCAACGGAACAAATGCTCCACCTATAATTGCGGTAACCATAAGCCCTGAGATTTCATTTGCCTTTTCGGGTAGTGAGTCTACGGTAATGGAGAAAATAAGCGGGAAGATGTTTGCAAATCCAAATCCAACAATGAAAATGGCAATAAATGCAACCATCTCGCTTGGGGCAATGAATAGCAGCAGGTTTCCTGCAATAGATAAAATGGTGGTAAGTACTAAAAATTTCTTTGGAGACATCCAGTTTAGAATGATAGAGCCAAAGAAGCGGCCAGCCATTACAGAAATAAAGAAAAATAGGGTTCCCAGAAGTCCTAATTTGGTAATGTCGTAGTTAAATACATCTGCTAGGTAGTTCGGTAGCTTAGATGACATTGAAACTTCAGCACCCACGTAAAGGAAGATCCCCATTACCATTGCAAGTATGTATCCGTTAGTAAGAAGAGACAAGCAAGAACTTAGAGTTGCTGGTTTTGCATTTTCATCACTCTTTTTTTCTTCCACCTTAGTGAGAAGGATATACACGATGGTTAGTGCTATAAGTACGGCATAAATTGGGAAAAGAACTTTCCAGTCTAATCCAAAGTAGCGGCCAGCAACTAGAGGGATGAGCGATCCAGATAGAGAACCGATAGCCTTTACAAACTGTCCAAGAGAAAGGTTGCGCGAATACTTTCCTTCTGGCGATACATCTCGCATGATAGGATTTCCAGCTACCTGAAGGCAGGTTGCTCCTGCACCTAAAAGCAGGATAGAAACTAGCAGAATTACAAAGCTAGAGAACTGTCCGATAATAGGAAGGATAAGCCCTACTAGGGCGATTACCAATCCGTAGATTAGAACCTTCTTCTTCCCAATTCTATCTTGGATAAGACCCATTGGAATTGAAAGCAGACCAAACATGATAAAACCCATAAAGGTTAGTAGACCTGCTGCGAAATTTGATAGTTTAAATGCTTCTTGAACTTGGCTTGTTAGCGGCCCTACAACATCTCCAAATCCCATGCACAGGAATGCAAAAAAGATCGGAAGAGCTGCAAGTTTGTTTGCCTTAGTGGCTTGTCCCATGGTGTTTCTTTTTTATTAAGGTTAAATATAACGTACGAAGATAAATAACCCTAAGAAATATAAAATACCAGTCGACAAATATTAACGTTACTAAGATTGATGTGCCGTAATGAGATGGCGTGAAAATGTTTGATAGATAGCTTATAAGGGCATCATAAGCCATCTACGGAGATGACTTATGCGATACTATTCATCAAGAAGATCTGGTCTTAGGCGTTTTGTTCGCTCATAGGCTTGTTCTTCCTGCCATTTGGATATTTCCTTAAAATTTCCAGACATTAGAACTTGAGGTACTTCCCATCCGTTGTAAACGGCAGGGCGTGTATATACAGGAGGTGCTAAAAGCCCGTCCTGAAAGGAGTCGGTTAGGGCTGAGGTTTCATCGGATATAACGCCTGGAACGATGCGTACAACGCTATCTACAATAACAGCCGCCGCGAGTTCTCCTCCCGAAAGTACAAAATCGCCAATAGAAAGCTCCATTGTAACTACATGTTCACGAATACGGTGGTCGACACCTTTGTAGTGACCGCAGAGTATGATAATATTATCTAAAGTGGCAATGCGGTTGGAGATGCCTTGCTTTAGGGTTTGCCCATCGGGTGTTACGTAGATTACCTCGTCGTAGGTTCGTTCGTTTTTTAGTTTTTCGATGCAGCGAAAAATCGGATCGCATGTCATAACCATTCCTGCATCGCCACCAAATGCGTAATCGTCCACACTCTTGTGCTTATCGGTGCTGTAGTCGCGGATGTTATGTATGTGTATTTCTACCAACTCCTTCTGCTTTGCCCTTTTTATGATGGAATGGTTGAAGGGACTTTCGAGAAGTTCTGGATGAATGGTTAGAATGTCAATTCTCATTGGATGAATTTTTTGCAAAGTTAATAGACTCGGCGAAATCGGCAAAAAGGAGGAATAATGCAGGAGTAAAACCTGTTAAAATAGGCTGCTGCTAGAGTAGTTCTTGGCAATATGCGCTTTGTAAAAGTTAATCGGCCAGAGCTTCACAGCAATGGCCGATTTTTCTAAAACCACATAAAAAAACGTATATCAATTGCTAAGCAATTCAAATTTAGTAGGCTGCAAAGATAACAGAAATCATCTCTGCTGCGTCATCCTGTTCGATAAAAAGAATTTGAGCAGGCATAACTCACGAATATAGCATAAAAATCTATAAAAAAGAGAAAGCCTGGATGATTTATTGATCCAGACTTTCCTTATTTTGGTTTACTAGATTTTTAAACCTCTACGGTTCCGTTGGCCGGAATGGTCACTTTTGCATCCCTTACAAGCACTGTAAGCTGCTCGTTGCTTTCGTTGGTAAGAGTGGTTTTGCTTCCTTCGAATTTGGCCTTGATGGTACGTCCACGGAAGATTGTCTTAAACGAAAGGCTCTTCCAGTTTTGAGGGATAAATGGATTAAAGTATAAGGTGTCTTCCTTGATACGAAGTCCTCCAAATCCTTCAACAACAGACATCCAGCTCCCTGCCATTGAGGTAATGTGAAGCCCCTCATTAACCTCCTTGTTGTAATCGTCGAGATCTAAACGTGCCGTACGTAGGTACATCTTCATGGCACGCTCCATGTCTCCTATTTTACAAGCAAGGATGGAGTGTACGCATGGTGATAGCGAAGATTCATGCACCGTGCGTTGTTCGTAGAAGTCAAAGTTTTTGGCAATGGTTTCCATATCAAAATCTTCTTCGAAGAAGTAAATTCCTTGAAGAACGTCTGCTTGCTTGATGTAAACTGAGCGCAGGATGCGATCCCAGCTCCATTTTTGGTTTAAAGGACGCTGACTTGGATCTAAATCTTTAACGAGAATCTGCTCCTTGTCCATGAATCCATCTTGCTGTAGAATAATGCCCAACTTTTCATCGTATGGCAGATGGATTTTTTCAACAATATCCGCCCATTTAGAAAGCTCGGAGGCTTCGTTAAACGAAATTTTTTCTTGGATTTCAGCCCATTTATTCGCATCTGTTTCCTTAACGTATGCAATGCATTCTGCAGCATACTTCATAGTCCAGGTTGCAATATAGTTGGTGTACCAGTTGTTGTTTACGTTATTTTCGTATTCGTTTGGTCCGGTAACTCCGAGCATAACGTATTTTTGGCGCTTTTCCGACCAATTTACACGCTGAGACCAGAATCGGGCGATCCCGATAAGTACTTCTAGTCCATATTTTGCTAAGTAACTTTTATCGCCAGTGTAGCCGATGTATCGGTAGATACCGTATGCGATGGCGCCATTACGGTGAATTTCCTCGAAGGTAATTTCCCACTCGTTATGGCACTCTTCTCCATTCATGGTTACCATTGGATATAACGCTGCTCCGTTGTTAAATCCGAGTTTAGCAGCATTTTCTATTGCTCTGTCTAGTTGGCGATAGCGATAGATGAGGAGTTGTTCTGCCACGTGCTCTCCTGCGGTTGCCATATAGAAAGGAAGACAGTAAGCTTCGGTATCCCAATAAGTTGATCCACCATATTTTTCACCAGTAAACCCTTTGGGGCCAATATTTAAACGGGCATCATCACCGGTGTAAGTTTGGAATAGCTGGAAGGTGCAAAAGCGAATTCCTTGCTGAGCTTCCGCATCGCCTTCTATGATAATATCTGCATGCTGCCATTTTTCGAGCCACTTGCTGGTATGCTCGCTTTTTAGAGTGGCATATTTAGCGGCAACAGCTTTACTTAGAATTTCAGATGAGTTTTCAACCAGCTTGTCAAGATCGTGGTTAAGCGTAGAGGTTACGGCAACATACTTGTGAATAGTTAGCGTCTCTTCTTTTGCTACAGCAACCTCTGTGGCGTTAGACACGTATTTTTCGTGCTCAGCAGAAACAAGTTTTGTGTTGGTACTCTTTTCGTTGATGCTGTAGCAAACCTCCATGTTCCAGCATACGTTAAAGTCCAACTTTTTGGTTTTCATTGTCAAAAAGCCACCTTTTGTTGTGGTTCCTTTCGAAACTTCGTCCCAAAACTTTTCGTTGTAGTTCGAATCTTGGTTGACAACATCACCATCGATGTAGGCCTCAATTTCTACTTTGACATCAGAATTCAAAGGACGAATAGAGTAAGATATTGCAGCCACTTCGGGACGAGCCATGCTCATAAAGCGTTCTGCAATAACCTCTATCTTATTTCCATTTGTAAGTTCGACTACAAAATTACGTTGAAGCAAACCATGCTGCATGTCAAGAACTCGGCTAAAGCTAACAATCTTGTTCTTGTCTAAGTTAATGCTCTCTCCATCAACTTTTACACGAATACCGACGAAGTTGGCAGAGTTAAGTACCTTTGCAAAATACTCTGGATATCCATTTTTCCACCAACCCACGCGGGTTTTGTCTGGATAGTAGACCCCCGCGATGTAGCTTCCTCTAAGCGATTCGCCTGTGTAATCTTCCTCGAAATTGGCCCGTTGGCCCATCATTCCGTTGCCAATGCTGAAAATGCTTTCAGAACCTTCAACCCTATGTGGATCAAAACCTTCTTCTACAATTTTCCACTCGTCAACTTTATATTTTTTCATCCGACTAAATATTTTAAAAAGGTTGGATGTATCCCCCATATTATATTTTGCCTGTTGGCTTTCTAAAATGTGGGCTTCCTTTACTATGTTATTTACAATTCAACAAACTCACGAACTTATTGTAATCTAGCACTGATAGGCCTTCAACTACAACATCTGCTTCTTTGAGCATTTCCTGATTTCCAATGCCAACAGCAAACATATTTCCTGCTTTTGCGGCTTCTATGCCTGCCTCTGCATCTTCAAATACAACGCAATTTTCTGGAGCAATTCCAAGCATTTGAGCTCCGGTAATGAAAACCTCCGGATCTGGCTTTGCTGCGCTAACTTTTGTGCCATCAACAACTACATCGAAGAGAGATTTTAGCTCCAATCGATCTAAAATTAAGTCAGCATTTTTGCTTGCAGAACCAAGAGCAGTCTTAATTCCTTTTTCCCTAATTTGAGATAGGAATGAAACTACCCCAGGAAGAATTTCTTCTTTTCCCATTTTGGTGATATACTCTACATACCACTCATTCTTCATTCGAGCCCACGTATCCATCTCTTCGTTAGAGGCACTTTTACCTCCCACTTCAAGCAGGATTTCGAGCGAACGCATGCGGCTCACGCCTTTTAGACGTTCGTTGTCTTTTTCAGTGAATTCAAAACCAAGCATTTCGGCTAATCTTCTCCACGCTAGATAGTGATACTTTGCGGTATCGACTATTACACCATCTAAGTCGAAAATACAGGCTTTAACATCTTTCATTTTGTCGTAAATCTAGATAAAACAATTACTGGAGTGCTGCAATATACAGCCTCTAAATTGATTGAATAACAAGTTGTTAGTTAATGTTCTTTTGCGTTCGTTAATTATGTATACGCAAACGATTTAGGCCGTAGTTTTTTGATCCTTTACAACGAATACAAATAAGCTTGCAATGAGCATCGAAATGCCTGCAAGGATTATCATATAGATAGCACGGTCGTTGAAAAGGTATTTTAGTAAAGGTCCGGTAAGTAGTCCGCTGATAATTTGAGGCACTACTACGGTAATATTAAAGATTCCCATATAAACGCCAGTTCTACCGGCTGGTAGCGAGCGTGATAAAATGGCATAAGGCATGGCTAGTATGGCAGCCCATGCAATTCCGATTCCGACCATAGATAGAATCAGCGCGTACTCACCCTTAAATAGGTATATCGAAAGAAATCCTAAAGCTCCCATTATTAATGCAAATGCGTAGGTTTTTTTTCGGCCTAAGCTATCTGCAATCTTATTCATAAATATGGCAAATACGGCTGCAAAAACGCTGTAAAGGCCAAATAGTACGCCTACCCAGTTTGCTGCATCGTTGTATGCACTTGATGAAGAGTCTCCGATCGCTGTTCCCCAAATGTGCTGTGCTACGGCAGGAGTGGTGTAGACCCACATAATAAAGAGGGCAAACCATGAGAAAAATTGAACAACGGCGAGCTGACGCATGACTAGAGGCATGCTTGCTAGCGTTTTCCAGAAGCTGATTTTTTCCGAAACTTTTTCTTCTTCCAGTGATTTTCCTTGATATTCTGCGAACTCTTTGGGGGCATACTCCTTCGTCCTGAAAACGGTCCAAAGTACAGATACGAGTAGAATTGCACCTCCAATATAGAATGACCAAATAACAGAAGGTGGAACATGCCCAGGTTCGGCTGTATTTTCTATTCCAATAACATTGGTGAGAATATATGGTAGAAGTGAGCCTATTATTGCTCCAAGGTTAATAAGAAGAGTTTGGACTGAGTAACCAATATTGGTTTGGCTATCTGGCGTCATATCAGCAACTAATGATCTGAATGGCTGGAAGGTTACGTTGAACGAAGCATCCATCAGTGCGAGCATTAGAGCACCAAATGCAATTGGTGGGATAATATGGATTAGCCAGTTGGCATTTGGCATAAGAAACATTCCTATGGCAGCAGCAATTGCGCCTCCAAAAATGAAAGGCTTTCTTCGTCCTAAACGATTCCACGTTCTATCGCTAGCGGCCCCAACCCATGGTTGTATTATTAGCCCCATAATGGGAGCCAATAGCCAAAAAAAGGAGAGGTGATGAAGGTCTGCTCCAAAGTTGGAGAGTATGCGCGATACGTTTGCGTTTTGTAATGCAAAACCAGCCTGAACTCCTAAGAATCCAAAGCTTAGGTTCCAAATTTGCCAAAAAGACAGTCTTGGTTTCGTCTTCATTATATCGTTGCTTTATGGTACGTTAAAATTGCTTAAAACTAACTCCAAAAATAGGAAAAAGAGTATCGGAATAGCAACAAGAATCATGCTATAAAAAGTAGATTAAAAGCACTTTGGGCAAATCAAACGTTTGCGATCGTGCAAATCTTACTAAAAAAAACAAAATCCATGTTATATAACATCTAAATTTTAAAGAAGCTCATTAAAACCAAAAGGATGTTAACCTCTGTATTTATACGGGTTTGTTTTGTTGTGATAATTTCAATAAAATGAGATTGTTATCCTTGTATTTTTGCCCTGTGAATTACGTCTAAAAAGGGATGTTTAAGATAGACCTTGAAAAATGAAAGGGGAGGTAGTTGAAATCTAAAAAGGCTAAAAAAAGCGTAAAAAGTCTCGATTCGTAGATTTTTGTGACGATATGTAAGCCTTTGATGTTATTTCGAAGGGAAGGAGTTGAAGAGAGAAACTTGGTAAGAAAGAGCCAATATTAAAATTTTGTTTCGGAGTTGGGAAAATGAAAAAGGACTACCATATCTGTAGCCCCTTTTTTAAATTCCTACGCAGTTTCTCGTACGACGATATTCGCTTCAAGCTTATGCTCCCGCTCTTGGGTCGATTTTTTGCCTATTTTATCGAGTAAGGTTTGCATTGCGACTCGTCCCATCTCCTTTCCTGGTTGCCTAACCGTGGTTAGCGGTTGGTCTAGCATCTTTGATACATCCTCATCTCCGAAGCCAACAACGGCGACTTGGTTCGGAACTGATAGTCCTTCTTTTTTAAGCGCTTTTAGTACTCCAATTGCCGTATAATCGTTGCATGTAAAGATGGCATCGAATGGGATGTTTTGGCTAATCAAAGTTTCTACTCCCGAAAATCCTTTTTCAAAAGAGTCAGCATGTAGGAGTAGGTTTTCGTTAAAGGCGATACCATTATTTTCTAATGCCTTTTTGTAGCCCTTTAGTCGCTCTCTTCCCACATGGGTAGATGCAGGACCCGCGAAATGGGCTATAGATTGTCGACCTTGCTTTATTAGGTATTCAACGGCGTCGTAGGCACCTTTAAAATCGTCAAAAACGACGCAGTCCACGTTTTCTCTTTCAATTGGTCTGTCAAAAAAGACAATTGGTATCCCATCAAGCTCCAATTCGTCTAAATGCTCGTATGAGGAGGTTTCTTTAGATATCGAAATTATCAAACCGTCAATCCACCCATCAGCAAAAGCGTCTAGCGCTTCCCCTTCCTTGATATAGCTTTCATTACTCTGCTGTACGATTACGCGTATTTTATGCTTGTCTGCCACTTCCTGAATTCCCGCAATTACTGACGAAAAAAAGTAGTGGACTAATTCGGGTATAATGACTCCAACAACGTTACTTTTGCTGTTTTTTAAGCTTAGAGCCATCATATTTGGCTTGTACTTAAGTTTTTGCGATAATTCTACAACCGCCTTCTTTGTTTCGATGCTAATGTCTGGATGGTCTTTTAGCGCTCTGGATACAGTTGACGCAGATAAGCCTAGCTCTCTTGCGATATCCTTTATGGTTACTCGGTTGCTTTTCATTGTTATACAATATTTTATTTGCGATTTGCAATGATACCAAAATAAAAAATATGATGGCAACTTGTTTCAATTTGAGAGAATAAAAATAGTTAAAAATATGTTGTATAACATTTTTACACAACCGCAATCGATTGCACAATCGATTGCTACCTGCAGTGTATCAATAATATGTGTTAATGTAACTAAAGTTATGGTAATTTAGCGCAGCAAAAAGGTCAATTTCTAAAACGTAAATTAACATTTGAATTATGGAACTACCCATTTCTGCATTAAGGAAAACCCTTATGACCTTACTGGTAGTTTCCCTATTTACCGTAAGTGCTCTAGCACAAACTGTAAAGGTAACGGGAAAAGTAACGGACAGTAAAACTGGAGAAGGTCTTCCAGGGGTAAGTGTGATAGTAAAAGGTACCCAAAATGGTACCGCGACAGACATTAATGGGGCTTACTCTATTAATGCGCCTAAAGGTGCTTCTTTAGAATTTTCATTTGTAGGTTATACAACTACAACAGCAAAGGCTGAGGGAGCAACGTTGAATATTCGGTTGGTGGAGGCCTCTAAGACAATCGATGAGGTTGTGGTGATTGGTTATGGAAAGGTAAAGAAAAATGATGTTACAGGATCGGTAACGGCAATTAGTGCTGACAAGATGGTTAAAGGGGCTGCTAGTTCTGCTTCTGACATGCTTGTAGGTAAGGTTGCTGGTGTAAGTGTTATTACAGATGGAGGTGCTCCTGGTGCGGGAGCAACCATTCGTGTTCGTGGAGGTTCTTCTATGTCTGCAAGTAATGACCCATTAATTGTTATTGATGGTGTTCCTGTTGATAATGGAGGAATTAGCGGGATGGCAAACCCATTGGCTACAGTGCATCCTAACGATATCGAAACATTTACAGTATTAAAGGATGCTTCTGCAACTGCTATTTATGGATCTAGAGCATCTAATGGTGTAATTATTATCACAACTAAAAAAGGGCAAAGTGGAAAAGTAAAGGTAGATTATAGTGGAAATTTTTCAATTAGTACAAAGTCGAATACGGTAGATGTTATGAGCGCTGATAAATTTCGATCATTTGTTGTAGAAAAATTTGGTGCGAATAGTCTTCAAGCAAAAGCGCTAGGTGCTGAGAATACAGATTGGCAAGATCAAATATTCCGTACTGCTTATAGTACTGATCATAATGTTAGCCTTTCTGGATCGATTCCTCAAATGCCTTATAGAGTTTCAGTTGCCTATACCAATGATAATGGTATTCTTAGAACGTCTAATATGGAGCGTGTGACCGGAGCAGTAAGTTTAAGTCCTAGCTTTTTTAACAAGATGCTTAATATTCAAGTAAACGCTAAGGGAGTTTACAACACGAATCGTTTTGCAGATAAAGGTGCTATTGGACTTGCAACTCAATTTGATCCAACACAGCCTATTCGTGTGGATAACAGCAAATATGGTAATGGCTTTTTTATGTATCTGAAAAAGGATGGAACTCCAATTGATATTGGTTTAACAAATCCAGTTTCCATGCTTGAGCAGAAGCACGATGAATCAACTGTTTATAGAAGTATTGGAAATATACAGGCTGACTATAAGTTCCACTTTCTTCCAGAATTGAGAGCTAATCTTAATATGGGATACGATGTGTCAAAGAGTAAAGGCGATATTATTATTGATGATAATGCACCAATGACTTGGACATCTGGTAATTTTAAAACAGGATTTGGAGAGAATAGTCATTATTCTCAGTCGAAGCGCAATACGCTACTCGATTTCTACTTTAACTATGCTAACACGTTCGGGATACATAATGTAGATGTAATGGCAGGCTATTCTTGGCAGCATTTCTACAATTCAACAGATAATACCTACCCATATTCTGCAGCTATGGCTGAAGCAAAAGGTAAAGAGGTTTACAAGTTGGGTGATGATTATAAGAGTGAAAGTTACCTTGTTTCTTTCTTTGGACGCCTAAATTACACATTGTTAAGTAAATATCTTTTGACAGTTACGGTTCGTAATGATGGTTCTTCTCGCTTTAACCCAGATAATAGATGGGGTTTGTTTCCTTCAGCAGCTTTAGCTTGGAAACTTAATGAAGAATCGTTCCTTAAAGATGTATCAGTTCTATCAGATCTAAAGTTGCGTTTAGGTTATGGTATTACAGGTCAACAAAACTTAGGTAATGGAGACTATCCATATATGGCTCGTTATATGTACTCTAAAGCTGGTGCAAACTACTATTTTGGAGATACAAAATATCCATTAATAGCTCCATTGGCTTTTGATGAAAATCTTAAATGGGAAGAAACTACAACCTATAACGTAGGAGTGGATTATGGCTTTTTGAAGGGACGTGTTTCTGGTACTCTGGATGTATATTTCCGTAAAACGGACAATCTTTTAAATACAGTAACAGCTCCTGCTGGAACAAACTTTAGTAATCAACTGCTAACAAATGTTGGTACACTAGAAAATAAAGGTGTCGAATTTACTGTGAATGCGAATGCCATTAACTCGAAGGAGTTGAACTGGACTATCGGTTATAATATATCTTATAACAAAAACAAAATTACAAAGATGACTAGAAATGATGACCCTAATTATGTGGGGGTTATTCATGGCGGAATCGATGGTGCAACAGGCACGAATGTAATGATTCACTCAGTAGGAAAGCCCTTCAATTCGTTCTATGTATTTGAACAACTCTATTCAAAAGATGGAAAAGCAATAGAAGGTGCTTATGTAGACCAGAATGGTGATAATAAGATTGATGATAAAGACCTTATTGCCTTTAAGAAATCTGCTCCAGATGTTTACATGGGGATAACATCTCAGTTGTCTTACAAAAACTGGGATCTCGGATTTGCTGTGCGAGCAAGCATTGGAAATTATGTTTACAATAATGTTCAGTCAAATCGTGAAGCTTATTCAGGTGCTAATATGTACGATCAAACAGGTTTCCTAAAGAACCGTCTCAACTCAGCATCATCAACTAACTTTAAAAATGTTCAGTATCGTTCGAGCTATTATGTTCAAAATGGCTCTTTTGTAAGGATGGATAATATCACATTGGGCTATAACTTTACAAAGTTATTTAATGATAAGCAACGTGCGCGTATCTACGCTACGGTTCAAAATCCATTCATCATTACTAAATATAGCGGATTAGATCCTGAAATCAGTGGTAGCGGTCTTGATAATAACATTTATCCACGTCCTCGTGTATTCCTACTTGGGATTAATCTTAACTTCTAATCAGTAGAACATGAATACTATAAAATCTAAATATTTTATTCCTGGTGCATTACTTGTAATGATGGGATTTTCTTCTTGCGTGAACGATCTCGATACAATTCCGCTTGATAAAGACGAACTAGTTTCTGAAGTTGTTTTCGGTAATACGCAGAGTGCGTACGATCAAAGTCTTGCTAAAATATATGCAGGCATGGCAATAGGAGGAAACAGTGGCGGAGATGCAGATCAAGATGTAGCAGGAATTGATGGTGGTAGCCAAGCATCGTTTTTACGTGTGCTTTGGAATATGCAGGAACTGTCATCTGATATGGCGCATTGTGCATGGAACGATGTTGGAATTCCTGAGTTTAATCATATAACATGGAGTTCTTCTAGCCCTTGGATTAAGGGATCTTATTATCGTCTTTTCTATCAAATCAATGTTGCTAACGCTTTTCTTCGAGAAACAAGCGACGATAAGTTGAACTCTAGAGGTTGTAGTGATGAACTTAAAGCTACAATTAAAACGTATAGGGCTGAAGCTCGTTTTCTTCGTGCAATGACTTATGAGTATGCATTAGATCTGTACCGTAACGTTCCTTTTGTGGATGAAAATAGTCCTATTGGGAGTATTCTTCCTAAGCAAATTAAGGCGGCTGATCTTTTTGTATGGATAGAAAAGGAGCTGGTTGCTTGCGAAAAAGATCTTCGTGATCCAGTAGTTGGTTTTAACTCAAACTACGGGCATGCTAATAAGGCTGCTGCTTGGGCTTTGCTATCTCGCTTATACTTAAATGCAAAAACCTATGTAGGTGTTGATAAGTATACAGAAAGTATTACCTATTCAAAGAAAGTAATTGAGGTAGGTTATGCTCTAGAGCCAGTTTATGGCGATATGTTTAAGGCCGACAACCATCTTTCGAAGGAGATGATTTTCCCTATTCGTTACGATGGTGATCAAACGATGACTTGGGGGGGGATGACAGCCTTCTTATGTTGGGGTGCTGCTGCTACCCAAGAAGAAACCAATGCAAAAGGTGCTTGGCAAGGGGTACGCGCAAAGTCGTCATTATACCGTTTGTTTACAAAAGAGGATGCGAGCGCATCTGACTCTCGTATGGCAATGCTTCGCGTAGAGCATACAACTAACATTGAAATAGACGATGAGAATACCTTCAAGAATAATGGTATTCCTGTAACTAAATTCTATAATGTAAATAAGGATAAGTCACTACCTGCTTCAAAAGAAGCTTACGTTGACTTTCCGCTGTTCCGTCTAGGTGAGATCTACTTAAACTATGCTGAGGCTGTACTAAGAGGTGGACAAGGTGGTAGTAGAGCAATTGCTCTTGGATACGTAAATGATCTTCGTAAAAGAGCGTATACCGATAAGTTTGCCGCTCCTATTGGAGACTCTCAGTTTGATTTGAATTTTATTATAGACGAGCGTGGCCGTGAGTTGTTTTTCGAAGCTCAGCGTCGTACTGATTTGGTTCGTTTTGGTCTATACACTTCTGCAGACTATCTATGGCCTTGGAAGGGTGGAGTTAAAAACGGGAAAGCCGTAGAGTCTTATTTTAAGGTATTCCCAATTCCTTCTGACGACATGGGTACAAATACCAATTTGACTCAAAACGAAGGGTACAATTAATAACACAATTCAGAACAAGAAATGAAGAAGATATTTTTATATACGCTTATGTTGGGGTTGTTTGCCCTAGCATCTTGTGATGACGAAACTAATCCTATCTTGGAGCTTCGAAAGGCTGCAGAGTTTCAGCCTCTAGCAAAAACGGAGTTTGTTTTTAATAAAGATAATGCAACCCAAGCATTTCCAACTATAAAGTGGGCTCGTGCCGATTTTGGGGTTTCTGCTGTGGTGAATTACAGCGTTGTTTTAACTAATACCGATAGCAAAAAAAGCGTGGTAATTGGAGAAACTGGTAATGCAGAACTTCAGCTTACTAATGCTCAGATGAATGCATGGATGGCAAAGGTTGGTGGTTACCCCGGTCAAACATACAACTTTACTATTTCTTTAGATGTTAAGGCTTACGACTATGCAAATGGTCCTGCCTCTAATAGTTTGTCATTTAAAGCGAAACCTTACGATCCTAAAGCTGTCGATTGGAATTTTGCCTATATAGCAGTTTCCCACCCTGATTGGGATTATACGTCTGCCTTCATGATTGGTGATCCAGATGCCGATGGAGTTTATCATGGTTACGCTTATTTTGATGCTGACCGTTTATCTTATAAGGTTGTAGATGGTAAGGATGTTACTAAAGTGCTTTCTAAAACAACAGGTACTGTTGCAAAGAAGGGATTTTACGAAATTACTGTTGATGCTTCTGGTAATCTGACTCAATCTGAACCACTATCTTGGGCTATTATTGGAGATGCGACTTCAGGAGGTTGGAGTAGTGATACTAAGATGGATTATGATGCCAATGCCCGTGTTTGGAAGGTGGTTACTACGCTTCTAAATAAAGAGTTTAAGTTTAGAGCTAATTCTAACTGGGGGATTAATTTAGGTGCATTAAAAGATAAAGAAGGAGAAATTGCAGGAGCCGTTGTTCCTAATGGTTCTAATATCAAAGTAATGAAAGCTCACGCTTACATTGTAACTCTTGATTTATGTAATGCCGATAAGCCTACCTATACGCTTGTAGAAACCACCGTAGAGCAATCTAGTGCAGAGATGTTTTTACCTGGTAGCTACCAAGGTTGGGATCCTGCTGCTGCTACATGCTATAAGGTAACATCTCCTGCTAGGGACTTTACCTATAGTGGTGTATTCTACTTCCCTGCTAATACTCAGTTTAAGTATTTTGATGGTGGTACATGGATTGGTATTCCATCGTCAACAGATGTTGCTTGGAACGCAGATCATTCTAATGCTTCGTTTACTATCAATGCTAAGGATTCTAAAGATATTACCATCGCTTACGCTGGTTGGTATCATGTTAATGTTGATACAAAGAAGTTGACTAGCACTTTTGTGAAGTCAGGTTGGGAAATAATTGGTAGTGCAACTCCTGGAAGTTGGGATAAGGGTACTATTATGAACTACGATCCTGTAACCAAGTTGTGGAGTATAGATATTACGCTTACTGATGGCGAGTTTAAATTCCGTTGGGATGCATCTTGGGAGATAAATCTAGGTGGTGCACTTTCAGGCTTAACTCAAGGAGGCGATAATCTAAAAATTACAGCAGGTACTTATACCGTAGTACTTAATCCTGCCAATAATACGGCAACTGTTACTAAAAAGTAAATAAATAGAGCTGCAATGGTATGTCTTTTAGATATCTAACTCCATATTTTTTGCAGGTAAACATTTTAATGTAAAAAAACTATCACAGGCAGTCATGTAATGGGCTGCCTGTACTTTTTTACAACATTGGCCTCTTTTACACTTTATGACGTACAATTTGATGCACAAGTTGTACTTGCAGCATCTTTGCTGCTGCATTGCAATTTTCATTTGAAACGCGGACTTACATTTTCTATCAACTATGAAATATTGTTTTAGAATCAGATTTTTAGTGCTTGCCCTACTTGTTGTACTGGTTAAGGCAGCATCTGGTCAGGTTACCACTATTCCTACACCAGCCATCGAATCTCAAGGGGTGAAAATAGTGTTTGATGCATCGCAAGGTAACGGTGGCCTTAATGGCTATGCTGGCGATGTATACGCGCATATTGGTGTAATCACCAACCTGAGTACTAGCGGATCGGATTGGAAGTACGTGAAGGCTGATTGGGCAACCAATAAGCCAGAGTGCAAGATGACACGAACTGGCTCTACTACCTACTCTTTGGATATAGCACCTTCCATTCGTTCGTTTTTTGGGGTTCCTGCAGGAGAGCAGATTAAGCAGGTGGCAATAGTGTTTCGAAGTACCGATGGTTCTAAAACTGGAAAGACTAGCTCTGGTGGAGATATTTTTGTAGATGTCTTTACAAATGCGATAGCCCTCAAGTTGAGCAATCCGAACGACGGGGCAACCTTCTTAGTGGGGGAGTCAATAGCCGTGAATGCAACGGCCAATGCATCATCTATCGATCTATTTGTGGATAATATGCTTGTAAAATCCTCTTCTACATCTTCATTGTCCTACTCTTTTATTCCTAATGCCGCAAAGCAGTATAGCTTAAAGGCGGTTGCTAAGGAAGGGAACTTGACCGAAGAAAAGTCTATTTCTGTAAATGTGGTAGGTCAGCCGGTGGTAGAGGAGCTGCCTGCGGGTTGCCGTCCGGGGCTAAATATTGCCGATGGAAAGGCGACTTTTGTGCTCGAAGCTCCCTATAAGAAGTTCTGCTCTTTAATTGGCAGTTTCAACGGCTTTGCTGCAACAGGTAATTTTGCGATGAAAAGAACCCCAGATGGGACCAAGTTCTGGATTTCAGTTGATACGTTAAGGAATAATGTGGACTACAGCTACCAGTACTTGGTTGATGGAAAGGTGAAGATTGCAGATCCCTACTCAAGCTTAGTGCTAGACCCTTGGAACGATAAGTATATCGACAGCCAAACGTACCCCAATATGCCCGCATATCCAGCAGGATTAACTAGCGGCATCGTCTCTTCTTTTAGGATGAATCCAGCCAGCTATACCTGGCAAACAAAGAGCTTTACCCCTTCAGCAGCTGCTAAGCTAAATGTTTACGAGGTGCATTTGAGGGACTTTTTAGCCAAGCACGATTTTAAGGCGCTTACCGATACAATTAGCTACTTTAAAAAGCTAGGCATAAATACCATAGAGCTGATGCCCGTTAATGAGTTCGAAGGAAACAACAGCTGGGGGTACAACCCAAGCTTCTACTTTGCCGTCGATAAGTATTATGGGCCAGCAAACGATCTTAAGCGATTTGTTGACGAATGCCACAAAGAGGGAATAGCCGTTATAATGGATATGGTTTTGAACCATAGCTTCGGATTATCTCCGCTTGTGCAGCTTTACTACGATAATACAACCAACAAGGTTACCCCAAATAACCCTTGGTATAATGTCGACTCTCCCAATACCGCCTACGCTTGGGGGTACGACTTTAACCACGAAAGCCAGTATACCAAAAATTTTGTCGATTCGGTTAACGCCTACTGGATGAGGGAATTTAAGATAGATGGCTTCCGATTCGACTTCACAAAGGGCTTTACGCAAAAGGCGGGTGACGGATGGGCTTACGATGCCTCTCGTATTGCCATTTTAAAAAGAATGGATGCCGAGATCAAGAAGCGCAACCCTAATGCCTTTGTGATACTGGAGCATTTAACCGACAACTCGGAGGAAAAGGAGCTGGCAAATGCAGGCATTCTGCTTTGGGGAAATATGAATAACAGCTCGTGCGAGGCGGCTATGGGGTATAACGAGGGCACAAAGTCTGATCTTTCGTGGGCATCATATGCCAAAAGAGGATGGAGTAAACCTAACGTTGTTGCCTATATGGAAAGCCACGACGAGGAGCGCGTCTCCTTTAAGCAGCAGGCTTATGGGGCAACCAACGGTGCTTACAACGTAAAGAATTTGGCAACAGCCAACCAAAGACATTCCGCATTAGCGGCCATATTCCTCTCCATTCCCGGGCCCAAAATGATTTGGCAGTGGCAGGAGTTGGGCTATGACTATTCGATTAATACCTGCGAAAATGGTTCTATAAGCAACGATTGTAGAACTAACCCAAAACCTACATTTTGGACAAAGTACAACCAGAATGCTGAGAACAAATCACGAATGGAGCTTAAGTCGGTATTCGAGCAGATGAATCAGCTTCGAAATACCTACCCCGCATTCTCGACTAGCAGCTTTAAGGATAGCCTAGCTGGGGCTGTTAAGTACGTAAAGCTGAATGATAGCGATATGGATGTTATCACCATGGCTAACTTCGATGTGGTGGAGCGTCCAATTCAGGTGGCAGTTGCTGGCAGCGGTTACTACTACAGCCATTTTGCAAAGGATTCTATTCAAATAGCAAATGGTCGGATTACCACTATGCTAAAGCCAGGGCAGTTCCATGTGCTTACTAGCAAGCGGTTGTTTGTTCCATTAAAGCTGTCAATACTATCGCCTGCCGAGGCTTCGTCGTACAAGGTAGACGACGTTATTACCATCAAGGCAACCTCTAGCGCATCGAAGGTAACGCTATTTGTGAATGATGTTAAGGTGGCCGATTTTGGTGCAAATGTAGACTACCGCTACACCGTAGTTAAGGCAGGGACCTACACCATAAAGGTGGTGGCCACGTTGGGTAGTAACGTCGAAGAAAAGACGCGTACCATTACCGTAACCGATAATCCTGTCGACTTGAAGATTGTATCGCCAGCTGATAAGCAGGAGTTTTTTGTTGGAGATCAGATTCAGGTGGCGGCATCGGCCAACTCTTCGGCCATAGCGCTATCTCTAAATGGAACAGAGGTGGCTACAGGTGTAAGTAGCATTTCCTACACCTATAACACCACTAAAGCCGAGGTGCTAAAGCTTCGCTTTGTGGCATCAAACACCACTTTGGTGGTAGATTCTACCATTACTGTTAAGGTGAAGTATAAGATGCTGCCCAACAAGTTTGGTCCAAACCCAGTAGCTGCAGGGGGCGTCGTTAGCTTCAACATTGTTGCAGCCGAGGGTGGTGCAGTAACCATACAGGTGCTTAATACCAACGGAAGCGTTATTGCCAATAAAAAGGTAAGCGTAGCTAAGGGAGATAACTTGGTTCCTTTAAATACGGCAGAGCTGGCAGCAGGTGGTGGAATATACCTGATTCGCATTTCAGGATGCGGAGTTAACCTAAAGGAGAAGCTGGTAATTCTTTAAACGGATAGCCATTCGATGGCTTATCGTTAAACATACATTAGAGCAAAAATAGGGGCGAGGGAAGTCTTTAAGGTGGTATGGAGCATTGCAATGCGTTTACCACTGCGGAGGCTTCCCTTTGCTTTATTATAGTAGGATATATCAGAGCTGCTTTTCGAAATTCGCTATTGCTAATCTTATTCATCTTAGGTGTATTCCCTTTTATGCTCCTTAAATTAATACGATACTTATAGAGCTACGTTTCCCAATTTTTTTACCTTCTCCTTATTTCAATCTCTTGCATTTCTATAGGTTACGTAGGTTTGCCCATCTAATGTGGTGATGCTACGTTTGTGCTACTGCTGAGGGCTGTGGTTTCTGCTGCCGCCGCATGTTGGGGGCTTGTTGTTATAGATCGAGTTTGATATTGAAAATTCTGGGAGCAGCTACTGCTTGTCATCCCGGCGAAGGCCGGGATCTCATAAGGCTTGGCACTGCTAATCTAATGGGCTATTCGCTTTCGCGGGTATGGTAGCGTTTGTTTTGCGCATGTTTTATAAGATCGAACTTATGTTATTGTAGTTTTTGTGGTAATGGATATCTTTAAGCTCGCTATGCAAGGCCTTATGCCTTGCTTGTGCATGCAGGGCAAGCCTCTGCTGATTTTTTTGAAATAAAAACCTCTTTCACGTTAGTAGCAATAGCTCGATATATGTACTACTAGTAGATTGAAATAATACTTATCTATATACCATGAAGTTTGGAAGACTATATGTCGCTGCCACGGTTGTTGCGCTGAGCGCATGCGCCGGAGTTAAGAGCGAGTATGCCGATTATGTCAACCCGTTTATCGGGACGGGCGGGCATGGGCACACCTTTCCGGGGGCTACGGTTCCCTACGGAATGATTCAACCTAGTCCGGATACGCGTATTTTTGAGTGGGACTCCTGCTCGGGCTACTACTATCCCGACTCCACCATCAACGGATTTTCGCATACCCATTTAAGCGGTACGGGCTGCTGCGACTACGGCGATGTGCTGCTGATGCCCACCGTTGGGAAGCAGGAGTACCACTCGATGGGCTCGCAAAGCCAGCAGATGGCCTACGCCTCCTCCTTCTCGCATAACAACGAGAAGGCCGAACCGGGATACTACTCGGTATTCCTCGATAGGTATAAGGTGATGGCAGAGCTTACCGCCACCAAGAGGGCGGCAATCCACCGCTATACCTTCCCCGCCAGCAAGGATGCCGGCTTTATCCTCGACTTCGACTACAGCCTACAGCGCCAAACCAACAAGGAAATGACCTTGGAGGTGATTAGCGATACCGAGATTAGGGGCCGAAAGAAAACAATGTACTGGGCCTTTGACCAGTATATCAACTTCTACATAAAGTTCTCGAAGCCGTTTACCTATACCATGGTTACCGACTCTATGCCCTTAGACAAGGGCGGACGCCTGCTTCCTACGGCCAAGGTGCTGCTGCACTTCAACACCTCGAAGGATGAGGTGGTGTATGCCAAGATTGGCATATCGGCGGTTGACATGGACGGAGCGCAGAAGAACCTGGAGGCAGAGATCCCTGCCTGGGATTTTGATGGGGTAAAGACAACCGCCCGCGCCATGTGGAACGACTACCTTTCGAAGGTGGATGTTAAAACAGACGATAACGACAAGAAGACAATATTCTACTCGGCCTTATACCATACAGCAATAAGCCCAAACCTGTTTAGCGATGTAGATGGCCGCTACTTGGGTATGGATTTGAAGGTGCGCCAGAGCAATGCCAACGATCCGATGTACACGGTCTTTTCGCTTTGGGATACCTTTAGGGCTTTCCATCCGCTTAAAACAATTATCGATCCGGAGATTAACCAGGCGTTCATTCGCTCGCTTATCCAGAAGTATAAGGAGGAGGGAGTATTCCCCATGTGGGAGCTTGGCGGTAACGAAACGGGCGAGATGCTTGGGTACCACGCCGTATCGGTTATTACCGACTCGTACGTTAAGGGATACCGAAACTTTGATGCCAAGGAGGCGCTAAAGGCAGGCGTTCGTACTGCCGAATACGACACCTCGAATATAAACTGCCCCCGTTTGGTGCTTCCTCGGTTGATGCCGCAGGCCAAGTACTGGAAAAATAAGGTTGGCTACGTGCCCTGCGATAAGGATAACGAGTCGGTTGCCAAGGCGCTGGAGTATGCCTACAACGACTGGTGTATTTCGGTCTTGGCCGATAGCTTAGGCGACAAGGAGGTGCACAGCAAGTACTCCAAGCTGGCCGAAGGGTATAAGCACTACTTCGATCCTTCTATCCGATTTATGCGAGGCAAGGATTCGCAGGGCAGCTGGCGTACTCCATTCAATCCTGCCGCATCTAACCACCGCAACGACGACTACTGCGAAGGAAATGCCTGGCAGTGGACATGGTTTGTACCTCACCATGTAGATGGGCTGGTGCAGCTAATGGGCGGAAAGGAGGCCTTTGCTGGTAAGCTCGACTCCCTGTTTGCTGCCAAATCAAAAATAGAGGGACATGCCGTATCGGCCGACATTTCGGGGCTTATTGGCCAGTATGCCCACGGTAATGAGCCCAGCCACCATATTACGCATCTGTACAACTACGTGGGACAGCCTTGGAAGACTCAGGCCTTGGCCGATAGCGTAATGCAGAGCTTATACTTTAACGCGCCAAACGGGTTGGCGGGCAACGAGGACTGCGGCCAGATGTCGTCGTGGTACATTCTCAATAGCATCGGATTCTATCAGGTTTGTCCCGGTAAGCCGGTATACTCCATTGGCCGCCCGCTATTTCGTAACGTTACCATCAACTTAGGCAACGGCCGTAAGTTTAGCGTTGTTACCAAGAATAATAGCCGCCAAAACAAGTATATCCAGTCGGTAACGCTTAACGGCAAGCCGCTAAGCCAGCCATTCTTTAGCCATGCCGATTTGGTTGCAGGAGGCACGCTGGAGGTTACCATGGGAAGCCAGCCAAGCTACCAAACCTTTAAGTAGCCACACTTCGAGGCGTATGCCTCGGTACAAATAGCCGCGAGAGGCTTTCTTCGTCAGCGTTTGCTGGCGGCGAAAGCCTCTCGTCGTATTTTATGGCACCGGATTTTGGCTCGCTGCAAAGGGGAATGTGCTACTCGAATAGCTTCGCATACCAAAAGGCAGTTAATTTATTCTTTTGATGCGGCTGTTTACAGCTTTTTGTTCTGCCTGCCTGCTTTTATAATGCCTACAGCAATAGTGGTTTATGAGGAACCTTTGGGCATAATATGTTTAATAAAATTTCACAAAACAAAAATTACCATCTTTTAAATTCTTGGGTTTTTATATCAGTAAGTAGGCCAACTATCAGGATTGCAAGGGCACATTTGGCTGCCGCAACGCTTAAATGCAGCAAACTTTTGTAGGCTAGAAGTGGTAGGAGTGAGGCTTTATCCGCTACCTACCCATAGCCGAGGTGTCGGAGATGGTTTTGTTACCCAGCAAAGAACGGTTGGCAGGCAAAAGCATCCAAGCATAGGCGTTCAAAGTTCTTTCGTACTACTTGTATTGGGGTTTGCAACGATGCAAGTAGGCAAAAGAGGGGCGGTAGCACCATTTGCAACGTTGCAAATGGGTAAATGGATGGCCAACGGGCCATTTGCAACGGTTCAAATGGATAAACTCTGACAAAATATCCGTTTGCAACAATGCAAATAGGTAAAATGGAGGCAAAAGCACGATTTGCAACGTTGCAAATCGAAAAACGGAGGCGGTTGCGCCATTTGCAACGTTGCAAATGGGTAAATAGGTAGCCAACGGGCTATTTGCAACAGAGTAAATGGCCAATTCATGACAAAATGTCTACTTGCAACGGTGTAGGTAGGTAAAAAGAAGGAGCAAGGTACTCTTGCAACGCTGCTTAAGGGTAAAAGTGATGTAGTAGGTCTGATTTGCATCTCATATTGAGGTAAAACAGCTATTTATATAGTAAGACGTTGGTTAGTCTCGGTTAAGGAATTTCTTTTTTTGTAGATCCGGCATCGGTAGTACGTTCCGAACGGGGGAGCCGGAGATTTCCATTAAAGGTGATTCTACATGGCGAAGGGCTTTGTTGCAGAAGGCTCCTTCTGCCTGGGCTACCGCTAAACCGTAGGGCTTGGCGCATGCCGCCGCATCGCTAGCCGTTATGGTCTTACTGGGTATAAACTTTTAATTGTCGAGCTTGTGCTATGGCTTCTAATGTACGGTTAGCTGATGTTGGCCTTACGGCCAGCTTACCATTTCTTCTCTACGAGGAAATTTGCTCCATAGGCTGCCACGTGTATCCTACACGTAGGTGCAGGCGCCATGTAAAAGGGCTTATGCCGCTTTCGTTTGCAACTTTGTTCCCATTGTATACCATTCTTTTTGTATTCATCTTTTTAAAACGTGACGAATGAATAAATTCCAGTCGTTTTTACGTAAATGCTTGCTAAACTCCCTGGTGGGTTTTAATAAGGACCTTAGAGGCATCCTTAAAGCAGCAAATCTTCCCGAGCTGGAAGCATCTAACGCATACAAGAGGTATCTGGATGTTTCCATGTTACTAGACGAAGGGCACATGCAGGCCCGTAAGAATCCGTTTACTGTGAAGTTGGGCGCCAATGTTCGCGCACGCAGTAAATCGTACCATGCTATAAATTTTGCCATTAAAAGCAATCTTAACTCTAATATTGATGCTGAACGAAATGCGGCTACCCTGCTTAATATGCTATTTTTGAGGTATAGCCCCGAGTTCTCCAGAACGTCGTACAGCGGTGCAACAGGTATGATAGCCAGCTTTATTCAGGAGCTAAAGCAGAAGCAGAATGTGGATGCGATAGCTGTTCTGAAGTTGGAAAACAAGGTTCAGCAGCTCCTCGACGACGATGCCAGCTGCGAGGCTAGCTACCTTCAGTGTATTGCTAAGAATATGGAGCAGGACGAGCACGTATCGGCCTCCAGCATTCGTAACAACTTTATTACAGCAGCTCGTAACGTTATCACCTTTATAGAGACGCAGGCTAGCGAGGACAAAAGCGGTAAGTGGGTCGAGCTGAATGGTAAGGTAGCTATTCATAATGCTAAGTTCGAAAGGGCAGAGGCTGTTCGTCAGGCTAACCTTAAGAAAAAACGTGAGGAAAAGAAAAAGCGATCTATGTGAACAAGATGTTATGCAATGGGGACTTAGGAAGAGGGGGGCTTTGCCCCCTTTTTTACGTTGAAGGTGGTGCTGCAGGAGGTTGGCTACCTGCTTTGGTGCTCGAATGCCGCCTTTTACGGATTGGGAGAGTAAATCCACTTGGTGATGGGGTACTGCCGATTAATTGAAAAGGGGGATGTACTAAAGAGGGGCTTGGCATGGCAGACCGTTGCCATTACAATAGCGCAGAAACTGTATTTGTTCTTTATGCTTCTGCCTTTTTGGTGGCTACTTGTGGGGAGTAGGGTGTAACTAGTCTCCTTTTACTACCCCTATACCTAAACCGTAGGATGTACAGGTGTAGGCGATAGGGGAGCTAGGGCGTGTGTGGTATCTGCAGATATTGCCATGCTAGCAGCTTACCATCTTTTTTTGCTACTCGAATTGAGCCTTTCTGCGAAGCTCCTCTATAAAGGCGGTGCCTATCCAGTAGATGTCGGTATTACCATTTTGTGGCGAGCGGTAAAAGCGGTCGATACTTTCGGCGCTTAGCTCATCTATGTGGTTGCTACCTCTGCGTGCCGACATAAAAAAGAGGTACTTTCCATCGGGTGATAGCGAGGCCGACCACTCCTTCCCATCGTCGCTGTTTACCTTGTTGCCCATGTTTATTGGCTTACTCCACCTGTCTAGCGAATCTCTAAATACGATGTAGTAGTCGGTACCTCCGTAGCTGTCGGGCATGCCAAAGGCGGGTACAATAATGTAGCTTTCGTCTGGGGCTACGAGCGCATTAAATCGGCCTTTACCCATGTTGACATTAGGACTCAGCTTTTCGGGTTGCAGGTAACGGCCATTAACGTAGCGCGAGCGGTATATGTACTCGTCTTTTGCTGCAGTGTCTAAATGGGTAAAGTAGATGGTGCCATCTGCAGTTACCGATGGGAAGAACTCCCTGCTGCTGGTATTTACAGGTGCCCCAATGTTGGTTGGTTGTTCCCATTGTCCGTCCTTTTTATCCGATACCCATATATCAAAGTTCTCCTCCTTGCTGGTACCTGTCGGTTTGTTCGAGGCAAAGTACAACCTGCTACCATCTGGTGAAAGATGAGGCTCTAGGTATTTGTATGCTGCATCCCTACAGAAGGGAAGAACCTCCGGCTTTGTCCATTTTCCGTTTGTTTGGGTGGTGTGGAGGATGGCGTTATACCTAAAGCCGCCCACCTCGCGGCAAAAGAAGAGCTCCTTACCATCGGGGGCTACTACCAAGTCGCGCTCGTTTGCACCTGTCGACACTAAATGCGGGGCAAAAAGCAGGGCGCTATCAGTTGGGGTATGCTCGCCAAGATAATCGCCCCGTTGTATCGATGGGTTGCCCAAGCTGCTGGGCATGCTGGTACAGGAGGCGAGGCAAAATATCAGAATAGGCAGCAGTAGCATTGCCGAAAATGGCGCAATCTTGGTCGTTGCCCGTGCTGTGCTATGGCTACAGGGGGCGATGGTACGAATAGGGTAGGCTTTCATTGGTTGATAGTTAGTGGGCAACAATTTGTTTTATTTAGTACTTAACGAGTGCATGGCACCTGCCAGCGCTTACATGTTGGGTACTGTCACGTTTTGAAAGATGGTCGCCTCTCCATGCAGTGCTGCGCTGCCGCATAAGGTGCTTCTATCTTTGCGAGGTTGGCAGACCGTTACTATGCCGCTATGGTTTTGGTGCTCGCTCTGGCTACTTTATATTTTACGAAACCTTCAAACCTGTAGGTTTACTTACTCCCTAAAGCTACAAGCAATTTTTAATAAACAAAACAGCCACACAAGTTGAATTTACACGTCTATTTTTCATCGTTTTATAGGCCGCAATTCAAATTAAGTAGCTACCTTTACTCTCTCTAAAAACGTTGGATGTTTAATTTAAAGAAGGATTTGGTGAGGTAAATAACCTTTGGTGTTCTGCCAAGGTTATCCCCTAGTTAGGCTCTGGCATATTTTGCCCGAGTTCTTTTCATGTCCATATCTTTCATAGCTTGAGGCTAAAAAGGGGGCTACATCAAATCCCTGTGCTTCGAGTTCGACTTTTAAAATTAAATATCATGAGTAACGAAAATAAATCAATTCACGAGTTCGATTTCAGCCTAATCTGCGAATACTTTTCGAGTATAGAGCGTCAAGGGCCCGGCAGTCCGGAGGTTACCGTTAAGGCATTAAGCTTTATAGATGGCTTAACGCCCCAATCGCGCATTGCGGATGTTGGTTGTGGTACAGGTGGTCAAACCATTGTACTTGCGCAGAATGCCCCGGGTAGCATAGTCGGGATCGATCTTTTTCCCCTATTTGTAGATGGGCTCAACGCTAACGCCCGTAGGATGGGGCTAGATAGTCGGGTAACCGGTGCTGTTGGCAACATGGATAGCCTTCCTTTTGGCGATGGCGAGCTCGACTTAATATGGTCGGAAGGAGCAATCTACAACATTGGCTTTGAGCGCGGATTGAACGAGTGGCGACGTTTTCTTAAGGTAGGTGGCTACATTGCCGTTACGGAGGCATCGTGGTTTACTAACGAGCGTCCCGATGAGATTAACCAGTTTTGGCTCGATGCCTACCCTGAGATAGATACCATTTCGAATAAGCTTGCTCAGATGGAGCGTGCTGGCTATACGCCAGTAGCCTGCTTTACGCTGCCCGAAAGCTGCTGGATAGAGCATTTTTATGTTCCTCAGGCAGCAATGCAGCCCGACTTTTTGCGTAGACACCAAGGGAATAAGACCGCAGAGGATCTTGTTGCCAACGAACGCCGCGAGGCCGAGCTCTACCATAAGTATAAGGAGTTTTATGGCTACGTATTTTATATTGGTAAGGTAAACTTTTTGGGTTAGGTGCTTTGTATAGCAATGGTGGTTGGCCGAAGGTCCGCTATAGGGTGCTGTAGTGAGGGGATTATTCTATCCGACTAGTAGGGTGAAGTTAATTTTTCGAAATATACCCTACTCGTAGGACGGCAGATTGCTGATGCCAACCCAAGCCATACCGTATTTATAGGAAAGGTTTGCTTCCGAAATACCGGAAGCAAACCTTTCGTTTATGGAATTATTAATGGTTATAGTGCTTTTGTTATCAGTTTATTACAAATGTAGTGTGTGCCTGTTTTTGTTGCCGCTGATGGTGCCAGAACGAGCTTCGTGGTCGTTTAAGCTATCGTTGTACTGCTTTATGGATATCGCTGCTTGGCCTGCCATCCTATTTCCCTAATAGGTGGCGGTTGTGGCTCATATTTCAAATTATTATACCTTTAAGGGCAATTTAAACACTACTTTTAAGCACATAACCATGAAGAAAGCAGCTATTGCGCTTCTGCTATCCCTTTCTTTAACAGAGATAAGCGGATCGGCATTTGCACAGGAGCCCATCTCGTACGTTAACACGCTGATGGGAACCGAATCGACCTACCAGTTCTCTAATGGGAATACCTATCCTGCGGTGGCTGTCCCTTGGGGGATGAACTTTTGGAGCCCACAAACCGGAGATAATAGAAGTGGATGGATGTACTCCTACAACGATAAGGAGATCCGTGGGTTTCGTCAAACGCACCAGCCAAGTCCTTGGATTAACGACTACGGAACATTCGCCATCATGCCCATCTCGGGCGACCTAAAGATGGTTGCCAAAGAGCGCGGCGCAACCTACAAGCAGGCCAACCAGCTTGCACAACCCAACTACTACAGGGTAACCTTCGATAATGGAACTACCACCGAGCTTACAGCAACCTCGCGCGGCTCTATATTCAGCATTCGTTTTGCTCCAGGGCAAAAGAAGTATGTGGTGGTTGATGCCTACGATGGCGGAAGTGCCATTTCCATCAGCAAGGATCGTAGACGCATTACCGGCTACGTAAAAAATAATAGCGGCGGTGTTCCTGCCAACTTTGCCAACTACTTTGTTATCGAATTCGACAAGCCAATCCTTGCTTGCGGAACCTCTGCCGATGATGTGCTTGCCGATGGTAAGCTTTCAGCCGAGGCCGCTAAGACGGCAGCCTACATTCAACCCGATGTAAAGGATGGCGAGGTGCTAACCGTTCGTGTGGCATCGTCGTTTATCTCGCCCGAGCAGGCGGAGCTCAACTTTAAGAAGGAGGTGGCCAACAAGTCGTTTGAGAACGTAAGGAAGGAGGCCTCCGATAAGTGGAACTCGCTAATGGGACGCATTAAGGTGGAAGGCGGAAGCAACGAGCAGCTTAGAACGTTCTACTCCTGCCTGTACAGGGTGCTGCTATTCCCTCGCGAATTCTACGAGTTTGATGCTGCAGGAATGCCTACCTACTATAGCCCCTACGATGGTAAGATTCATAGCGGTTACATGTATACCGACAACGGCTTTTGGGATACCTTCCGTGCCGTTCACCCGCTATTTACCCTTGTTTACCCCGAAGTATCGGAAAGAATTATGCAGTCGTTGGTTAATGTGTACAACGAGAGCGGCTTTTTACCCGAGTGGGCAAGTCCAGGCCATCGCGGCTGTATGATTGGAAACAACTCCCTTTCGCTAATCACCGATGCTTGGATGAAGGGCATCCGCAACTTCGATGCGAATAAGGCGTTGGAGGCAATGGTACATCAGGCTACCACCGAAAATGAAATTCATTCGGTAGGTCGCCACGGAGCGCCTGCCTACTTTAAGCTAGGATACGTTCCCTACCCAGATTATAACGAGTCTACCGCCAAAACATTAGAGTACGCCTATGCCGACTGGTGCTTGTCTCAGTTTGCCGCATCGCTTGGCAAGAAGGATATCAGCAAGCGTTTCGAAAAGAGCAGCTACAGCTACCGAAATGTTTTTGATACCAAGCTAGGTTTTGTAAGAGGCAAGGATAAGAATGGAAAATGGATAGAACCATTTGATGCCGTAGAGTGGGGTGGACCATTTACCGAAGGTAGCTCGTGGCATTGGACTTGGAGCGTAATGCACAACGTGGAGGATTTGTCGAAGCTATTTGGCGGACATGAAGCTATGGGCAAACGTCTGGACTCCTTGTTTACCGCTCCTAATACCTACAAGGTGGGAACCTACGGTTTTGTAATCCACGAGATTGCCGAAATGGTTGCGTTGAATATGGGACAGTACGCGCATGGTAACCAACCCATACAGCACGCCATTTATCTGTACAACCACGTAGGACAACCTTGGAAGGCGCAATACCACCTCCGCGATGTAATGGCTAAGCTGTACAATGCAGGAAGTAGGGGGTACTGTGGCGATGAGGATAACGGACAAACTTCGGCTTGGTACGTATTTACCGCAATGGGATTCTACCCTGTAACACCAGGTAAGCCAGAGTACGTTATGGGTTCTCCTTTATTTAGGAAGATGACCCTAAGCCTTTCTAACGGCAAGAAATTTGTTGTTGAGGCCGACAATAATAGCAATGCCAACGTTTATATCGAATCGGCGCAGCTTAAGGGTAAGACCTTTACCAAAAACTTCCTAACCCACAAGCAGATTGTGGATGGAGGAACCTTAAAGGTAAAGATGTCGAGCAAGCCTAATAAGGCTAGAGGAACAAAAGTTTCCGACTTACCGTATTCGTTAGATAAGAAATAGCAAAAAGGGAGGCTTCGGTCTCCCTTTCTTTTTTAGCATAGCTGTATTGGCAGCGACCGCTGCTTGCAGATTCGCTCCTTAAAACGCCAGCGCCTAGGCGAGGATGCGCCCAGCATCCGATTATAGCGAGTAGAGCGAGGCCTATATTCAATGGTAGATAGGTATGTAAACGATGAAACCCAACAGGTGTTGTTGGCACTATACTTTATGCTTGTAGCAGCTATAGCTTGATGATTCCAAGTGCAACCATAATTGGGAGGTAATCTTTAAGCTCCGAGCGGAGAATCTTAAGCACTTGGCCTATGTGGTAGTTTACGAGTTGAGGCGATACGTTCAGCTTTTCGGCAATCTCCTTGTGGGTGAGGTTATCGTTACGGTGCATTTCGTAGGTACGCCGGAAATCTTCGGGCACCTTTTTTAGCGCCTCCTGGTATAGCTCAAAGAGCTCCGTTTCTAGGTAAAAATCGGGAGATTCAAATTTGGATGCGAACTTGTCAACAATTTCCTGATGTACTTTTTGCTTTACTTTGTAGTGCGATATTTTGTTGAGCGATTTATTCTTGACGATGGTAAATAGTAGGGTTTTGAGGTTAAGCTCTGCAATTAGCTTATCCCTATTTTCCCAAAGCCAAATCATGGAGTCTTGTACAACCTCCTCGGCATCATCTTTACATAAGTATTGGCAAGAGAAGGCGTATAACTTTTGAAAATAGTACCGGTATACCGCATCAAAACTCTCCTCGTCGCCATTTTTTAGCATTTCGACGATTTTCCGATTGTCGGTGTTATCCTTTGATAGGGTATTGGCTACCATACGGTTTTGCTTTTTTGTCTATTAACTGTGGTGAAGTTAATTTTGGTACAAAAGAAGGCTAACAAATCATAAAAACAAAACGCTCAAAAATAAAATAGAGTTAATTAACAGTAGGATGTATTAGTATCTTTGCATTCTGAAATGTATAACTTGTGATTAGTCGAAAATAGTATGAAAATAGATGAAATTTTACTTCTGCAGTATTTAAGAGGAAACACGACGCCGCTTGAGGATGCTGAAGTAGAAAAATGGTATGACGAGTCTCTTGATAATAAGAAGCTGCTGGAGCAGCTTTACTATACTGTTTTTATAGGTGATAGATTGAATGATATGGCAAGCGTAGATGTAGAGAAATCGCTGAAGGATTTTAAAACGATGCTTGAGAGGAGAAATAGAAAGAGCAAACAGCAAAAATGGTGGGGCAGTAAGGTAGCCTCTGTTGCTGCTCTTTTTGTTGGGATAATAGTGACTAGCGCATTTTTCTTGACAATGATTAATAGGCAGTCGAAATATACTGTAATAACGGATGCGGGAGAGCAATCTCAGGTTTGCTTGCCAGATGGATCAAAGGTCTGGGTTAACTCTTCCTCTGTTTTAACTTATACGTCATCGCTATTTTCGTCTACAAGAAATGTGACGCTAACGGGTGAGGCCTACTTTAACGTAACCAAGGATAAGCATTCTCCTTTTATTGTTAACAGCAAGGGGATTAGTACAAAGGTATTTGGAACTGAGTTTAATGTAAAGGCAAGGTTGGAAGATGCGATAGTTTCAACGACTCTCTATAGTGGTTCTGTTTCTGTTTGCCTTCCCAATGCGGTAAATGGCGAGTACTTGTTGAAACCCGGAAATAGGATTGAGGTGGATACAAAGACAAGAACAGTGGCACTCTCGTCTATCTCAGGGCAAAAATACCCAATATGGATAAGGGGTAAGTTTCACTTTGAGCAGACTACGCTGCTGGAGATAACGCTGGCTCTCGAAAAGTATTATGGTGTAAAATTCGTCTTTAACGACAGTAGCCTAAAAACGGAGCGCTTTACCTGCGACTTTTATAAGGATGAAGGCTTGGGTAAAATTCTTTCAATATTAAAGATGACCCGTAGCATTGATTACATCAGAAAGGGGAAGACCGTTTACATCAGCAGGCCTAGTAAGTAGCGATTGAAAGAACATTATGTTACAGGTAGATTAAAATAGTTTGTTGGACTTTTAAAGGGACCTAACTATGGGAATAACAAGCACGGTTTAAAGATTCTTTAGGGAGACAGGCATTTTCCCAGTCTTCTAGATAACTCATTTATATTTTTTTGAAAGTGAATGTAGCTACGAAAATGAAGCTATACAGGTGGTCTTTTGTACCATTCTGTTTATTGTTAATTAAATAACAACACCGTTATGAAGAAAAAAACTAGTCTTATTTTGATTGTACTGCTTGCTTTTTTGTCCAGCGCTATGGGACAAATAAAGGTGAGTGGAACAGTAAAAGATACCGATGGGAATCTGATCCCTGGCGTATCTGTAATTCAGAAGGGAACCACTTCGGGAGCAACAACTGATCTTGATGGGAAATTTGCATTGAAAGTGAACAACGAAAATGCGGTTTTACAGTTTTCTTTTGTTGGAATGAAAACATTAGAGGTTGCTCTAAATGGGAAAACGTACTTAGAAGTTAAGCTCGAAAGCAAGAATGTTGGGATTGATGAAGTTGTTGTAACAGCAATGGGTATCAAACGTTCGGAAAAGAGCTTGGCATACGCAACTCAGAAGCTATCTGGTAAGGAGTTGACCGCAGTTCCTTCGTCTAACTTCTTGGGTAATCTTGCTGGTAAGACATCGGGGATGCAGGTTTCAAGTTCTGGCTCTGGTGTCGGAAGTTCAGTGAAGATTGTGCTACGCGGTAATCGTTCTATCCAAGGGAATAACCAACCTTTATATATCGTTGATGGAACTCCAATTAGTAGCGGAAACTTCTCTCAGACTGGAGCAGAAGGTGGCTACGGTGGTGGCGTTGATGCAGGTGGTGGACTTGCAGGTATCAACCCAGATGATATCGAAAGTATTAACGTTCTAAAAGGAGCAACAGCTGCTGCATTGTACGGAAGCCAAGCTTCTAATGGTGTAATTGTAATTACAACTAAGCGTGGTAGCTCTGAGAAAACAGTGGTGAACTTTACCTCTACTATCCAAACAGATATCCCATACATGACCTATAAGTTTCAAGATAGGTATACTATGGGTGTCGATGGTGTAAAGAAAGCATCTAGCGATGCATGGGGGACAAAACGTGCAGGAGAGGATTTAAGCAACTCGTTTGTTAGCGATTTCTTCAATACCGGAGTGATGTACCAAAACGGGATTTCAATTAGTGGCGGAAATAAAACTTCTCAAAACTTTATTTCGTACCAAAATACTTCTGCTTCAGGTATTGTGCCTGACAACGAATTTACTAAGCATAACTTTAGCTTGAGAAACTCATCAACCTTCTTCAATAAATTTGTAGAGGTAGATGGTAGTATTGCATTAACAAAACAGGATATCGAAAATGCACCAGCTGCTCCAGGTCAGTATTTTAACCCACTAGTTGGTCTTTTCTTATTTCCTAATGGAGCTTCAGATTTTAATACGTATAAGAACACCTATGAAGTTCCTGATCCATCCAGAAATGGTTTGATGAAGCAAAACTGGGTTAACGAAAGTGATATAAACAAAAATCCATACTGGTTGGTAAATAGACATTTATATTCAGTGGGAGTTGATAAGGTTATTACAAAGGCAAATGTGAAGTTTAATTTTACAGATTGGCTGAATTTGCAGGTTAGAGGTAGCTACGACAAAACAAATATTTTAAGTGAGCGTAAGGTATATTCGGGTATTACTACCGTTGCTGGTCGTGGAGGAAGATACAACCATGAGACAAACTCTAACACACAGGCATATGGAGATATGTTGTTGTCGCTAAATAAGGAGATCAACAAGTTTTCTGTAAATGCAACTCTTGGTTCAAGCGTAAATGATACAAAGCTGTATGTGGTTAATAATGATCTAGGAGATTTAGCAATTCCTAACTTATTTGACCTTCGCAATTTTGTAGGGAAAGGGAATGTAAATAATAAGAAGGAGCATAAGACGCTGCAATCTGTTTTTGGTACATTCTCTTTGGGATATGCTGATATTGCCTTCTTAGATGTTACAGCACGAAACGACTGGTCTTCTACGCTTCCTGCAAAAAACAGAAGCTACTTTTACCCTTCTGTGGGAACTTCTTTGATTTTTTCGCAGCTAATGAAGAATATGAACCTTAATCCAGAGTGGTTAGATTTTGGAAAGGTACGTTTTTCTTGGACTCAAGTTGGAAACGATATGCCTTGGGGCTTAACTGAGCCTGCTGATAAAATTAATAGCGGTGGTATTATTGAGGCAAACACCATAAAACCATTTACAGACTTAAAACCTGAGCGTTCTTCTTCTTTCGAAGGAGGTTTGACTCTTCGTGTATTAAACAATAGGTTGTCTTTTGATGTATCAGCATATCAAACTAATACCAAGAATCAGTATTTTTTGGTTGATAACACCTCTGGTTCAGGTTTCTCTAAGTACTACATAAATGCAGGAGAGGTTCGTAATAGAGGGATGGAATTTACCCTAGGATTTACACCAATAAAGGCTAAAGATTTTACATGGAACGGCTATTTGAACCTATCATTCAATAAGAATAAGATATTGTCTCTACCAAGCCAATATAAAGATAATGGGTTTGATTTGAGCGGAGCTGGATTTAAGTTTAGGCTTTATGAAGGTGAAGAATGGGGATTGATGTACGCTAAGCGTTTGAAAAGAGATGATCAAGGAAGGATAATCTTAACTAAGGTTATTGAAAATGGTGTAGAAAAGGGTTTACAGTTATCTCAAAGCAATAGCGAAGAGAAAATCGGAAATGTAAATCCAAAGTATATGCTTGGATTTAAAAATGAATTCACATACAAAAATCTATCGTTAGGCTTACTTGTAGACGGTAGAGTTGGTGGCAATGTTGTTTCGTTGACCCAAAACTTTTTAGATGGAGCAGGGCGTAGTGCTGTTACCGCTGATGCTAGAGATAACGGTGGTGTCCATATTAATGGAGTTTTAACTACAGTTGTTAAGGAAGCCGGGAAGCCTGATGCTACTACAACCACAAACTTTGATGGGAAAGTGGATGCTCAGCTTTATTACAAATCAGCACCAATTGGAGAAACAAATGTTTACAAGGCGACAAACTTTAGATTACGAGAGCTGTCTCTATCGTATGCGCTACCACAGACTGTTGTAAGCAAGTTAAAGGTTGTAAGTGGTGTGCGTCTTTCATTAGTTGGTCGAAATCTATTCTTTATTTATAAGGATGCTCCTTTTGATCCAGATAATATTTTGACTACATCAGGAAATGGTGGTTCTAATGCAGATAACTTCGGTTTGCCTACCACAAGAAGTTTTGGCTTTAGTTTGAATGTGAACTTTTAATAAGAACGAAGATGAATAAATTGAAATATTTAATAGTACTTGCTACTATCTTAGTCGGTTTTAGTAGCTGTACGGATAGTTTTGATGATTATAACCGTAATTCTTATGGGGTTACAGACGAATTGAAGAAAGCCGATTGGATCTATCTGAAGGCGTATTTTCCTCAGATGGAGCAGTCTATCTACTATAATAATAGTGGCGGTAACTGGGAATGGCAAGTTGCCCAAAACTTGAATAGCGATCTTTTCGGAGGTTACCTAACTCCTCCAACGGCATATAATAATGATAAGAATAACATTAACTACTTTATGATGGAGGGTTGGAATAAATGGGCATTCAACCTATATAATAATAACATCATGAAGCCATGGTTAAATGTGAAGAAGCTGACTTATGACGAAAAGAAATTCTTGGATGTATATGGAGTTGCTTTGATTCTAAAAGTTGCCGGAATGCATCGTTGTACAGATCTTTATGGTCCGATTCCTTATTCTAAATATGGCGCAGGGACTGTTACTTCTGAATATGATTCTCAGGAGGCTATTTATAACCAGTTCTTTGCAGAATTAGATGAGGCTATAGGATATCTAGATGCGCATTTAAATGGGCCAGAGAGTGCTGTTAATAGATTAGGTGCGGCTGATTACATCTATAAGGGAAACTATAAAAAGTGGATTCAATGGGCAAACTCATTGCGACTACGTCTTGCAATTCGTATATCAAAGGTAAATCCAGCAAAGGCTAAGCTGGAAGGCGAAAAGGCTATGGCTAATCCTTATGGTATAATTGAAAGAAACAGCCAAAATGTTACTGTTCCTACAGGAAACATGGGACACCCTCTTTCAATTATTGCCTATGATTATAATGATACTCGAATGAGTGCAGATATGGAGTCTATTCTTACAGGTTTAAAAGATCCTCGTATTGAAAGATATTTTACTAAAGCTACAGATTCAGATCCAAATATTAAAGGACAGTATCGTGGAATACGTCAGGGAATCTACATGACCAGTAAAGATCTTCGTGTTAAATACTCGAATCTTGGTGAAATATACAAATTGGATGATAGATATGTAACGCCTGTTATTCTAATGACTGCCTCTGAGGTGTATTTCTTAAGAGCAGAAGGTGCGCTAAGAGGTTGGAGTAACATGGGAGGAACCCCATCTCAACTTTACCAAGCAGGTGTTGAGACATCTATGGGACAATGGGATGTATCTGGAACATCAGCATATCTTAATGATGGGTCTAGTACTCCTGCAAACTACGTAGATTACAAGAACTCGAAGTACAATGCTCCTGCTGCATCACATGTAACTGTAAAATGGGACGAAAGCGCGTCTAACGAGGTGAAGTTGGAAAAGATTATTACCCAAAAGTGGATTGCAATGTTCCCTGAAGGTGCAGAAGCGTGGTCTGAGTTCCGTAGAACTGGATATCCAAAATTATTCCCCATTGTTGAAAACAACAGTAATGGAGAAATTAGCTCTACGGTTATGATTCGTCGACTTCGTTTCCCTGAAGATGAGTATAACTACAATAAGACAGAAGTGCTAAAAGCAATTCAACTTTTGAAAGGGGCTAAAGATTCTCCTGGAGTACAACTTTGGTGGGATACTAATACAGGGGTGTCTAACTTCTAATTTTAAAAAATTAGTTTGATTGTATAAATAAGGCTGACTCAGATGAAGATTGAGAATAATACTTTATTGAATTGGGTTTCTTAATTTCTCAAATGAGTTGGCCTTTATTGTTAAGCTCTATATTTCTTTGATAGAATGGACTTCTTAGAATTTGAAAATTTTAGTTGGAGGATATCAATTAATATAGAGTATCTGAGCCAAACAACTGTAGTTTCAGTCTGCTCGAAATACAGAATGATAGTTGATTGGGATGATTTATAGGTTTACTATTTTAAAGGGATGTACTATTAAAAGAATTGCTTTCATTTGTATGCACTTTTTAAAAATGTGTAGTTGAGTTGTAAATCTTTAGGCTATGAGAAGTAGAATAGGCTGTAATCTACAAAATGGGATTAGATGTGTAGTAAGGGATGTTAGGTGTCTCTTGTCGTTGATTTTTGTACTTATATTCTTGTCTATTTCGGTAACTTCCAATGCTCAAGTACATAGGATAAGCTTAAATTATAAAAATACTGCACTTGGAACTATTCTGAGGGATATTGGAAGCCAAGCCTCTATGTTGGTAGTGTATAATAATGAGGATGTTAATTCGTCTAATTTGGTTTCTATTAGCGTCCATGATGAAAGGCTTGAATTCGTTTTATCGAAACTTCTTAGAGGAACTAACTTAACCTTTTCAATAGAAGACAACCATATTATACTATCTCAAAAGTCGTCTTTAAAAGCTGCTGTAAAAGAAAAGTTTCTGTTAAAAGGGGTTGTAAAAGATGTAAAAGGAGAAAAATTAATAGGTGTAAATGTAAGCGTTAAAGGAACCTCGTGGGGGACAACAACAGACATAAATGGGAACTTTAGCCTACAGGTATCAGTGGGCGACGTTCTAAACATTTCATATGTAGGGTTTGTCACTCAGCTGATAGCAGTGAAGGGAGGGGCCTTTATTAATATTATTTTAAGTGAAGATTCTAAAACACTTAATGAAGTTGTTATTACGGCTCTCGGGATTAAAAGACAGCAAAACGCATTAAGCTATAATATCCAAGAGGTAGAATCTAATGAATTGACAGAAGTCAAAGATCCTAACTTTGTAAACTCATTAACTGGTAAAATTGCTGGTGTCTCTATAAATGCCTCTGCATCTGGAATTGGAGGAGCAACTCGAATTTTGATGAGAGGTCCAAAATCAATAAATGGGAATAATAATGCCCTATATGTAATAGATGGAATTCCGTTAATTAATAATAGCAACGGAGAAACTGTAGGCGAGTATAGCATGCAGCCTAGAGGTGAGGGGATTTCAGATATTAATCCGGAAGATATTGAAAGCATTTCGATACTAACAGGTGCCGCTGCAGCAGCGCTATACGGCAGTAATGCGGCAAATGGAGCTATAATTATAACAACAAAATCGGGCAATGCAGGTACTACTCATTTAACGATATCGAGCAATGTTGATTTCTTGAATCCTTTTGTAATGCCTGAATTTCAGTATACGTATGGGAATGATAGCGGAATTTATGCTAGCTGGGGAAAGAAAATGGCGTCTAAATCGGCAAATATTTCAAATCATTTTTTTAATACAGGAGTTAATGTTCAAAATGCAGTTTCTCTTTCACTCGGGAATGCAAAAACTCAGACATACCTATCATTGGCTACAACCAATACCAGCGGTATTATTCCTAATAATAAGTATAATAGGTACAATTTTACTTATAGAAATACATCTTCTTTTATTGATGGCAAAATGCTATTTGATATAGGGTTCTGCTATATTATACAGAATGATCGAAACATGATGGCTCAAGGAAAGTACTTCAACCCCTTAACGGCTATTTATACATTCCCTAGGAGTGAAGATTTTCATGATATTCAAATCTATGAGCGGTATGATCCTAATCGAAATATAAATGTGCAGTACTGGCCATACGGCGATCAAGGATTAAATATGCAAAACCCCTACTGGATTGTTAATAGAAATGTGTATGAGAATAAGAAAACCCGGTATATGCTTAACTCTAGCCTTAAATATAATCTTAATAAATGGTTAAGCGTAACGGGAAGGGTGCGTGTTGACAATGCAGTAAACAAGTATACAAAAAAATATTATGCTGGTACTATAGGCTTATTCTCGGGGCCTAAGGGGTTTTATATGAATCAGGATGATGATGATCGGCAGCTGTATGCGGATGCTATTTTAAATATAAATAGGGTATTTACTCAGCTTAGCGTTTCTGCAAATCTCGGTACTTCTATTTCGTATAGTAAGCTTATCATGTTTGGAATACAGGGCCCATTAAAAGATGTGCCTAATTTCTTTTCTGCCAATAATGTGGATATTCAAGGTCGCGATGCAAAAATATATGATAAAATAGGGCCTTCGAACATCATGACTCCGTCTGTTTTTACAAATATGGAGATTGGATGGAAGAATATGGCATTTTTGACGCTTACAGGCAGGAACGACTGGAGCTCTACACTGGTTGATATGCCAACAAAAAGTTTCTTTTATCCTTCTGTTGGATTTTCTATGCTGCTCAATAGGTTGGTTAATCTGCCTAAAAGTATACCTTATCTCAAACTCCGTGTTTCATGGGCCTCTGTTGGTTCTGCAATACCACCATATATAAGTATTCCTACTTATCAAAAGGATAATTCCTCGGGACAATGGAAAACAACAACGTACATGCCAATAGATAGGTTGTACCCAGAGCGAACTAACTCGTGGGAGGTTGGCTTTAATTCCAAGTTTTTTGAAAATGCTGTAGGTTTGGATTTTACATTCTACAAGTCGAATACCACAAAACAAACCTTTAATATGCCCATATCTACATCTTCTGGGTACGATTCGTGGTTTGTTCAAACTGGGAATGTCGAAAACATGGGGGTTGAGCTAGGTCTGAAGTTTAGTACGAATTGGGATAACTTAAAATGGACTTCCAGCGTTGTTTATAGCCAGAATAAAAATCGAATAGTAAAACTTTTTGATTCCAATCTGATTGATCCGATGGGAAATCCTGTGAAGATTGATAAAATTAGTAAAGGAGGAATTGGATCGTCAGATATAATACTAACAGAAGGGGGAACCATTGGAGATCTTTATACCAAAACAGAGTTAAAGCATAATGGAGATGGATCGATAATGGTTGGTGCAGACGGAAACCTATTTGTTGATGCCAATACAATAAAGGAAGTCGGATCATCATTGCCCAAATGCAATTTTGGATACAATAATGAATTTACTTGGAATGGATTCAACTTGGGATTTATGTTTTCTGCTCGTTTTGGTGGAAAGGTTATATCTGCAACGCAGGCTGTTCTTGATGGTTTTGGAGTGACTAAGGAAACCGAAATAGCGAGAGATAATGGCGGGGTATTGGTTAATGGTAATCGATTTGATGCTCAGCGATGGTATGAAACAATTGGCAGGGGAGGCGTCTTTTCTCACTATGTTTTTAGTGCTACTAACGTTCGGTTACAGGAAGTCCTATTTGGATATACCTTTCCAAGCTCCTGGTTTGGGGATAAAATGAATGTCAATTTATCCTTTGTAGGAAGAAACCTTTGGATGATTTACTGTAAGGCTCCTTTCGATCCAGAGTTAACACCTTCTACAGGTACATTTTATCAAGGTATTGACTATTTTATGCAGCCTAGCTTGCGAAAAGTCGGATTTAGCTTGAAGTTTCAATTTTAAAAGAATGCGCATCTATGGATAGCTGCTTACTCTGTAAAGTATTCCGCAAACTACTTCTTTTTTGGGGGTATTTGTTTTTGGTTTCATGTTCAGGTATGTTCCGTGATCTAAATACGGATGAAACCCAGCTGACTCCCGATTTAATGAACGGAGATAACTATAAGTTGGGGGCTTTTTTCCCTCAAATGCAGGAAATTGTAAATCCAGTTCAAGAAAACGACTATCAAATGTGCAATAATTTGATCGGAGATGTATATGGTCGGTACATGAGTATAACCAATGATGGATGGAAAAACAATTTTGCAACGTTCAACGCTCCTAGCTTATGGATAAACTATCCTTTTATAGCAGCATTCACCAAGATATACGGCCCTTGGATTTTAATAAAGAAGGAGACTAAAGGGGAAGGCGCCTACTTTGCATGGGCGCAAATACTGAGGGTGGCTGCTTTTCATCGAATTACAGATATGTACGGACCAATACCTTATTCTAAAGCAGGCAGAGGTGCCGCATCTGTAGAGTATGACTCTCAAGAGGATGCTTATAAAGCAATGTTTGCAGATTTGACAAACGCGATCAATATTCTAACGGAATATGTTAGCCTTAATAAAGGAGTTAGTCCATTAGCTGCTTTCGACGAAGTGTATGGGGGCGATTTTGTGAAATGGATAAAGTTTGCCAACTCACTAAAGCTGCGAATGGCAATGCGTATTGTCTATGCAGATGAGGTGTTGGCAAAAAGGATGGCGTTAGAGGCAATTAACCATCCTATTGGTGTAATAAAAAAGAACTCAGATAATGCATTTATATCATTCCCCCGGAATCCAATTAATGTAATGTGGGATGCATATACAGACACTCGTGTATGTGCTGATATCGTTTCTTATATGAAAGGATATCAGGATCCTCGGATGGAAAAATATTTTCAACCGAGCGAGATAAATGGTCAAAAAGGCTACTTTGGGCTGCGGAGTGGTATTTCAATTCCAAGTAAAGCTTGGGCGTTGAAGTATTCAGCCCCAATAGCCAACCCTTCTGATAAACTTTTGTGGATGAATGCCGCCGAGGTTTCATTTTTGCTTGCAGAAGGTGCCCTAAGAGGTTGGGATGTGGGAGGCAGCGTCGAAAAGCTGTATGAAGAAAGTGTGCGGTTGTCGTTTGAGCAGTATGGGCTAATGAATGCTGATGCTTACCTAAGCAACGATAGCTCAAAACCTTTAGATTATGTTGATCCACATGGGTTGTTCTCAGAGTCATCTCAAAGTTCCATTACTATAAAATGGAAATCTACGGCCTCTTTTGAGGAGAAACTGGAAAGAATTATAACTCAAAAATGGATTGCCATTTGGCCATTGGGGTTGGAAGCATGGAGCGAGCAGCGTAGAACTGGATATCCTCGCTTTATGCCTGTGAAGTTAAATGCCAGTGGCGATGCTTCTCTAACTGTAAACTTAGCTCGTCGTATCCCTTTTCCTCCCGACGAGATGGAAAATAATAGGGTTAACTACAATGTTGCTGTAGAGATGCTAAAAGGTGAGGACTCTTATAGTACGAAGCTTTGGTGGGACAAAAAATAAAACAATTTTCTATTATCCATACTCATCTTATGTGAATACCATGATTAAAAATATTGTAGCGTTATTTTGCTGCAATTCTAACAAATAGGATATTAAGTATACGGGTTGTATGGGCTTTCTTAATATATATTTGTTGATGTTTGAAAAGGGGAGCAGGATAATCTCCTGCTCCTTTTTTATACCTGTAAACTATTTATCTATGAGCCGTTTTGTTGGGAAAATCTTAGGAGTGTTACTCCTGCTAATGTTGGGGGCTACGCCTTTTTATGGGCAGGTTACCCTAGTTAAAAATGGAAAATGTTCGCGAATCGTGGTTGCTTCAAGCGATCCAAACGACTTCAAGGCAGCCCTTTTGCTTCAGGATTTTGTAGGCCGAATTAGCGGGGTAAAGATGCCGTTAGTTAAAGGCGTTCAAAACCACAAGTGGAGTAAAAATGATGTGGTTGTAGGTGGAGGTAACGACATTCTTTCAAAAAGAGAGGCAACCGCCTTTTCGAGGCTGAAGGAGAATGGCTTTCTCCTCTCATCTAAGGATGGTTTTTTGAAGATTGTTGGAGGAGGCGCAAAAGGTTCTATCTATGGAGTAGTTACGCTGCTCGAAAATTGTTTTGGGGTAAGCTACTGGGGAGAGAAAGAAGTTTCTGTCCCTCATCAAAAGAGCGTAATCGTACCCGATACCTGCATTATTGACAATCCTGTATTTCGTTACCGTCAAACTGGATGCTATGCTGCTCGAACAGACTCAATTTATAAGCTTTGGTATCGATTAGATGAGCCAGAGGAGGTCTTTGCTGGAGGCTTATGGGTGCATACTTTTGATAAGTTGCTGCCTTCGGACGTTTATGGGAAGGAGCATCCCGAGTATTACTCTTACTTTAAAGGCAAGAGGCATCCTGGTAAGGCAAGCCAATGGTGCTTAACCAATCCGGAGGTTTTTGAAATCGTAGCAAAGCGCATTGATTCAATCTTTAAGGCAAATCCAGATAAGCATATCATATCCGTAAGCCAGAACGATGGGAATTATACGAACTGTACCTGCGATAATTGTCGGGCAATAGATAATCGTGAGGGTGCTCTATCGGGTAGCCTTATTTGGTTTCTTAATAAGCTTGCGGCTCGTTTCCCGGATAAGGAGTTTTCTACGTTGGCTTACCTCTACACCATGAATCCACCAGCGCATATAAAGCCGCAGCCAAATGTGAACATCATGCTTTGCGATATAGATTGCGATCGGGAGGTTTCGCTGACAGAAAACCGATCGGGGAAGGAGTTTGTAAAGGCGATGAAGGGATGGGCTGCTATTACCAATAACATCTTTGTATGGGATTACGGTATTAATTTCGATGGATACCTTTCGCCATTCCCGAACTTCCATATTTTGCAGGATAATATTCAGCTGTTTCGCGATCATCATGCCTCCATGCACCATTCGCAGATTGCAGGAAGCAAAGGAGGCGACTTTGCAGAGCTTCGCGCATATTTGGTTTCCAAGCTAATGTGGAATCCCAACGTAAACGTCGATTCGTTGATGCACCATTTCCTTAACGGTTACTACGGGAAGGCTGGTCCTTATATTTACCAGTATATAAAGGTTATGGAGGGCGCTTTAATTGGTAGTGGACAGCGTTTGTGGATCTATGATTCTCCTGTATCTCACAAAAAGGGGATGCTTAAGCCTGAACTTATGCGTCGCTACAACGAGCTGTTCGATAAGGCAGAGCAGGAGGTTGCTTCCGACAGCGTGATCTTAAAGCGAGTTCAGCGTACGAGGTTGCCGCTGCAGTTTTCTGCGTTGGAAATTGCCAGAACAGAGACCGAAAAGGATCTCGATCAGGTTGCCAATGCGTTAAACCTGTTTGAAAGAAGGGTGAAAGAGCTAGATATCCCAACGCTTAACGAGCGCAACAACTCGCCTTTGGAGTATTGCAATTTATATCGCTTAAGGTATATGCCACAAAAGGTTCGCAGCTTGGCGCAGGGGGCTAAGATCGTATATAACGTCGAGCCAACGGGAAGATACAAGCAGGTGGGCGAGCAGGCCTTAACCGATGGCCTTTTTGGTGGGTCTACATTTGTGGAGAGCTGGGTTGGCTGGGAAGGTATCGACGCCTCCTTTACGGTTGATTTGGGAGCGCAAACGGAGTTTAGGGTTGTCGAAACGGACTTCTTACATCAGCTTGGCGCGTGGATATTATTCCCTCGCAAGGTGGTGTACTCCTACTCGAATGATGGTGTTACCTACAAGCATTGGGAAACCCACGAGCTGCCCGAGGACAAATCGGTGGAGGTGAAGTTTAAAGGTGTTAGAAGCACCTCCGATACACCCATCAAGGCTCGGTTTATTAAGGTTGATGTTACCGCTACCAAGGAATGCCCAACGTGGCATTATGGGGTGGGGCATCCTTCTTGGATGTTTATCGACGAGGTATCCGTTTTTTGATGCTATGTCTAGCTTATTGGGTGGCTTTTTTGTGAGAAATGTTTAAAAACATTACGAACGAAAGCCTTCTCATTTGCAATGATAAAGTTTTGATAGTAAGCATAAACCTATGAACGATTGCTGGCTCGATGCTTTTTCTTGTCGGAAATGTCTGTTTTTTCAGTTCTTTTTAGCTGCAATCGTTTACGGCTTATGTTAAGAATTAGTAAGTTCACACTCTCTTTATACCATATTAAGTAAACCCGATTTGATGAGACTCGATATAACATAGCAGCCAATATAGGAGGTGATGGGACTCCTTGTGTGGTAATCCTTTCTTGCTCATTCGAGCGCATTTCCATTCTCGCCATCGAAGTCAACTATTTTAACGACTAATTAATGACTTATGTCAAAATCTAGCAAATCGCCCCAGTTTTGGGTGCCTACGGTTTATTTTGCAATGGGCTTGCCATTCGTTGCACTATCTACGGTTTCGGTTCTCATGTTTTCTGATATGAATATATCCAACACTCAGATTGCATTTTGGACTTCGCTGATAATGCTACCTTGGACGCTAAAGCCGCTATGGAGTCCGCTTCTGGAAATATTCAAGACCAAAAAGTTTTTTGTTGTTGCAACACAGCTGGTAAGTGCCATTGCTTTTGCGCTTATCGCGTTGTCGTTGCCGTTGCCCGCGTTTTTCACCTACGCAATTGCCTTAATGGGCGTTGTTGCCTTTAGTGGGGCCACGCACGACATTGCTGGCGATGGGGTGTACATGTCCGAGCTGAGCGCAACCCAGCAGGCTAAGTATATCGGATGGCAGGGGGCTTTTTACAACCTGGCTAAGATTCTTGCTTCAGGAGGTTTGGTTTACTTTGCCGGATTCCTTAAGGAGTCGATGGGCGTTGTGCATGCATGGATGATAATAATGGCAATAAGTGCTGCTGTTATGGCCTTGTTAGGCTTGTATCATATAAGGATGCTACCCTCTGGTGGTGTTCCTGCCCAAAAACAGTCGGCAAGTAGCTCAATGAAAACCTTGTGGGAGGTGCTTCGTTCCTTCTTCACCAAAAAGAATATTGTTTGGTATATATGTTTTATCATTTTATACCGATTTGCAGAGGGGTTTGCCATGAAAATAGTGCCGTTGTTCCTAAAAGCACCTGTTGCCATTGGCGGTTTAGGGCTCGACGTAAAGGATATCGGTTTAATCTATGGGACTTACGGTGCCGCAGCCTTCATTCTCGGCTCAATCTTAGCAGGATACTACATCTCCTCGTTTGGTTTACGAAAGGTGCTTTTCTCTCTTTGCTGCGTGTTCAACATTCCGTTTGTGGTTTACTGGCTTTTGGCGCTTTACCAGCCAACTAGCTTGTGGACTATAGGTGCTGCGGTGGTGTTCGAATACCTAGGATATGGTTTTGGATTCGTTGGCTTAATGCTCTTTATGATGCAGCAGGTGGCCCGAGGCCCTCACCAAATGGCGCACTACGCTTTTGCCACTGGTATCATGAATTTGGGAGTGATGATTCCCGGTATGCTAAGCGGCTGGTTGAGCGACATGCTCGGCTACCACGATTTCTTTATTTGGGTTCTTATTGCAACTATCCCCGCTTTCCTTGTTACTTGGTTGGTACCATTTACCTATGCCGATAATGGCGAACCATTGAAGAAGGATCAAAATGTTGCTGCAAGCAGTGCAATTGAGTAACTAATATAGATATTAATATGAGTCAGAATGTAATGATGCCTTGGGAAGATCGTCCTGAGGGCTCGAAAGAGGTGGTTTGGCGCTATTCGCAGAATCCTATTATTCCTCGCGATTTGCTGCCAACTTCGAATAGCATTTTTAACAGCGCCGTTGTACGCTTTGGTAATGGCTATGCAGGCGTTTTCCGCTGCGACGATACCAACCGCCGCATGCGCCTACACGTAGGTTTTAGCGACGATGCCATCAATTGGCGTATTAACGAGGAGCCGCTTAAGTTTACCTGCAACGACGCCGAAATCGGAGAGTGGGTATACGGCTACGACCCTCGTGTATGCTGGATCGAAGATCGCTACTACGTAACCTGGTGCAATGGCTACCATGGCCCAACCATTGGCGTTGCCTACACCTTCGATTTTGTGACTTTCCACCAGCTCGAAAACGCATTTTTACCCTTTAACCGCAACGGCGTACTTTTCCCCGAAAAGATTAACGGCAATTTTGCCATGCTTAGCCGCCCTAGCGACAACGGACATACGCCTTTCGGCGACATCTTCTACAGCGAATCGCCAGACCTAGACTATTGGGGCAAGCATCGCCACGTTATGGCGCCTGCACCATTCGAGCAAAGCGCATGGCAGTGCACTAAAATTGGTGCTGGTCCAATTCCAATTAAAACCGCCGAAGGTTGGCTGCTAATTTACCACGGTGTATTGGCTTCCTGCAACGGTTTCGTATACAGCTTTGGCTCTGCCATTCTAGACCTAGAGCAACCCTGGAAGGTGAAGTACCGTTCGGGTCCATACCTTCTCTCTCCACAAAAAGACTACGAGTGTATGGGCGACGTACCAAACGTTACCTTCCCTTGCGCAGCGCTTCACGACGAGGAGACTGGCCGTATCGCCATCTACTACGGATGTGCCGACACGGTAACCGGGTTAGCATTTGGCTACATCCCCGAAATTATTGAGTTTACCAAGAAGACAAGCATCGTATGATAAGAAACATTACCGCATGTGTGGCGTTCGTGCTGTTTGCGTTTGTAGCGCAGGCCCAAAAGGAGCCTGCCGACTATGTTAACGCGTTTATTGGCACCACCAACTACGGTACAACCAATCCGGGGGCGGTTACGCCCAACGGGTTGATGTCGGTGGTTCCGTTCAACGTAATGGGCTCGTCGTTAAACAAGTTCGATAAGGATGCGCAGTGGTTCTCCACGCCATACGAGCACACCAACTCCTTTTTGACTGGGTTTTCGCACGTAAACCTAAGCGGTGTTGGCTGTCCGGACTTGGGTTCGCTGCTGCTGATGCCAACTACGGGCAAGCTGAACGTAGATTACAAGGAGTATGGCAGCTCCTACACCAACGAGGTGGCTTCGCCAGGCTACTACTCCAATATGCTTACCAAGTATGGCGTTAAGTGCGAGGTTTCGGCCACTCCGCGCTCGGGAATATCGCGCTTTACCTTCCCTAAAGGCGAAAGCCACATCCTGCTAAACCTTGGCGAAGGGCTTACCAACGAAAGCGGAGGTATGCTACGCAAGGTGAGCGAGACGGAGATTGAGGGGATGAAGCTGCTGGGCACGTTTTGCTACAACTCCAACGCGGTGTTTCCTATTTACTTCGTGATGCGCGTTAGCAAGGAGCCTAAGCAGATCGGTTACTGGAAAAAGCAGCGCACCATGGGCGTTGAGGCGCAGTGGGATAACACTAGCGGCAAAAACAAGATCTATACCACCTACGGCAAGGAGCTTGCGGGCGACGACATTGGCGCCTTCTTCTCCTTTGATACCGATCAGGGCGAGCAGGTGGAGGTTAAGGTGGGCGTATCGTTCGTTAGCATCGAGAATGCACGCCTAAACCTAAACACCGAACAGGCCAACGAACATTTCGATGCCATTCGCGCCAACGCCCGAAAGATGTGGAACGACGACCTTTCGCGTATCAAGGTAACCGGAGGGTCTGACGAGCAGAAGACTGTGTTCTACACCGCGCTTTACCACATGCTAATCCATCCAAACATCCTTCAGGATGTGAACGGACAGTACCCCGCCATGGAAAGCGATAGGATTTTGACTACAAAGGGTAACCGCTACACGGTATTCTCGTTGTGGGACACCTACCGCAATGTGCATCAGCTGCTGACGCTGGTGTACCCCGAAAGGCAGCTGGCGATGGTGAATACCATGCTGGATATGTACCGCGAGCACGGTTGGCTTCCTAAGTGGGAGCTATTTGGACGCGAAACGCTGACGATGGAAGGCGATCCAAGCATTCCCGTAATTGTTGACACCTGGATGAAGGGCATTCGTGGCTTTGATATTAACCTTGCCTACGAGGCGATGCGCAAGTCGGCCACCTTACCGGGCTATCAGAACCTGATGCGTCCCGATAACGACGACTACCTAAAGCTAGGATACGTTCCGCTTCGCGAGCAGTACGATAATTCGGTGTCGCATGCCTTGGAGTACTACATTGCCGACTATGCGCTTTCGCGACTAGCCGACTCGCTAGGAAAGAAGGGCGATGCGAAGCTGTTTTACAACCGTTCGTTAGGCTACAAGAGCTACTTCTGTAAAGATTTTGGAATGCTTCGTCCGAAGTTACCCGACGGTACCTTCTACAAGCCATTCATCCCACGTCAGGGTGAGAACTTCCAGCCATGCCCGGGCTTCCACGAGGGCAGCGCATGGAACTATACCTTCTACGTGCCGCACGATGTGCTTGGGTTGGCTAAGCTAATGGGCGGTAAGAAGCCCTTTGTAGCTAAGCTCCAAAAGGTATTCGACGAGGGCTTGTACGATCCGGCCAACGAGCCAGACATTGCCTATCCGTACCTCTTCAGCTACTTTAAGGGCGAGGAGTGGAGAACGCAGCGCGAGGTGCTTCGCCTGCTCGACAAGCACTTTACCACCAAGCCCAACGGCATTCCGGGTAACGATGATACGGGAACCCTCTCGGCATGGGCCGTGTTCAGCATGATGGGGATTTACCCCGACAACCCAGGAGACGCCGCCTATATGGTATCTTCGCCTGTTTTCGACAAGGTGGAGATTACCCTCGATCCGCGCTGGTATAAGAAGGATAAGCTGGTAATTGAGACCGTAAGGCCAACGTCTGCGGCCAAGTACATCAAGGGTATGACCCTTGGAGGAAAGTCCCAGAGCAGCTACCGCATAGCGCATCGCGATTTGGTAAACGCTGGAATTCTAAAGATGGTGCTCGAAGAGAGAGCCCAGTAACTATATCACATGCACAATACGTAGTAGGCTATCCTTTGGGTAGCCTACTATATTTTATGGGCGTTCGTATTCGGGGCTGCTTACCCTGTAGCCCGATGCCTACCGTTCTATTTTGGGGGCAAGCCTGCTCATTTCTTTTTCGAAGCGCTCTCGGTCCGTCCTGTTTGGCTTGCCGTAGGCTCCCTGCCGTTACCTTTTCAGAATGTCTCATTTGTAACGCTTTTGCTTTGAGTTGCGACCGTTTATAGCTCTTTTTATTTGTCGAAAGCTTTATTTTAGAGTTAGATGGAGGAAAAAGAGGAATGAAACAGGGTTCTTGTCAAAAATATTGCATAAATTGGTCTCAGTTAATTGTAAGATAGCATACTAACGCATACAAATACATATAGTACGATAAGGTTACTTTAAGCTTCAAACCGATCTGTTTGAAGACTTTTTTCGTTAACGCATGTTGGTAGGGGGAGTGAGAAAAGCACAAAGGCGCTTGGCGTAGCTGCACGCTGCAAAGCTATGGGTACGTCGGCCTAAAAAGGTTCTTTGTAGTGGTTTTTTTACTCGACAAAGCCGTTTGCGGTAGGTGCAAAGGCGTTCGCATAAGCGACGAAGCCAGTTGCAGCGCTGTCGAAGTCAATTGCAACAGCGTCGGCTGCAATTGCGGCAGTGTCGAAGTCAATTGCAACGGTGTCGACTGCAATTGTGGCAGTGTCGAAGTCGATTGCAAAAGTGTCGACTGTAATTGTGACAGTGTCGAAGTCAATTGCAACGGTGTCGACTGTAATTGTGGCAGTGTCGAAGTCGATTGCAACAGCGTCGACTGCAATTGTGGCAGTGTCGAAGCCAATTGCAACAGCGTCGAAGCTCGTTGCAAGCTTGTAGATGCTAATCACAAGGCGAACGATGCCTGTTGTTAATGGTTACAACGTGTAGGAAACCCAAGCTGATGGCGATGCAAATGCATCTGCTGTCTTACCATTGAATTAACTGGAGTGGTCGGCCTTATCCACCTTTTTCTCCCATTTTATAATAAAAAAAATGAACGAGTATGGATAAAAAAACATCCAACGTCATTAGAATGCTCAAGACCACCCGCATTTTATTTAATGACAATAGGCCAATCTGGACAAAGGTCGAGGTTCTGAACCAATCTGTACCCCTTTTCTTGGTTGCCGTGGACACAATTGAAGACTCAACGCTAAGTGCCAACAAGGATGTTGGGTATGCAAGTGTGGAAAAGGAGATCATGAGGGAGGATATAGAGGATCAAGCCTATGTATATTCATGTGCGCTTCTTTCTATCGCCAACTTTAACAAGGATATGGAAATGTCTAGAGCAGTGAACGTATCCGAATCTACCCTTAGTAGGCTAAAAGATCAAGATTTCATAATTGCTGTAAAGCAGATTGGAGGCTATGCCGTTGCTAATGCAGATCGATTGGTTGGCTACGGAATTGAAAAGGAGGAGATACCAACCCTACTTACCAAGTTGGAAGCTTTTAGTAAGATGCAAACGGCTCCTCGTAACGAGATTATCAACCGAAAGATCTCGAAGGAGCAGCTGGTAGGGCTTATTGACGAGGCAAAGGAAATGCTTACCTCCCAGATTGACCTTCAGATGGAAGTTTTACGAAAGAAGGAACCTGAATTCTACAACGGCTACATTTCGGCACGACAGGTTATAGGTGTTGGAGTGCGCTACGCGAAGGATGATAAAAAATCAAATAAATAGTATAGCGTAAAGGCTACCGAAAAGGTAGCCTTTTGCTTTGTATCGAGAGGGAAGATGGTTGCTGTTGTGTTGGTTTTGGCTACAGTTAACGTGTAATGGTTGGCTTTATTTTTGTTTTACAATCCAGGTTTGGTGCGCTGAATAACCTCCTCTTTATCTCTGCTTGTAAGGCTTCTGCTTTGTCCTGTGCTAAAGGTATACCCAATTCGGAACATTAAAGGAAATGTAGAGAGTTTTAAGTTTCCTGTGTAGTGGCTGCTATAGCTGGCCGTAGAGAAATCGGAGCCCTGATACACGAAGTTTCTGGCCAACGGGAGCGCACTTACTATACCTACCTTTAGGTTGTTGCGGAATGTTTTGTCGACGTTTATAAAGTATAGCGCATCGGAGAAGCTGCTGCTTTGGATGCCATACTTTGTGGTGCTATACTGTAAAATTGCGGATAGCGCAAAGCTATGCTTAAAGGAGAGTATTGCAGATACGCCCGAATCGAAAACCATTTTTTCATTTGCATCTACGCTATATTTACGGGGTAAGCTGCTTGGGGTTGCCTGCTGGTGGTACAGGCGGAAGCTATAGCTCGTTGAGAGTATTCCATATCGAAATGTTCCAAGAAGCTGCACTCCATACTGCTGGATTGTTCCCATATTTTGAATTTGGGTCTCAAATATGTTGCTACTGCTTACCGTTGTGAGGTTGCCTAGTACGTTTGTTATGCGCTCATAAAATAGATTTGGGGTAAAGCTTCTTCTTTGGGTTTGGGTAGCATACTCTAGCTTTACCGAGGTTCGGAATTCTGGTTGTAGCAGCATGTTCCCCTTTCGAACAGAATAGGGATCGTCAGCGTATACGTAGGGATTTAGCTGAAACATGGAAGCTCGATTTACGGAACGACGAAAGGTTAGCTGTATGCTTTGCTGCTTACTGAGCTCGTATTTGAGATTGGCGTAGGGTAGCAAGGATAGCGTTGATGTCCTTAGCACATTGGGAATGTTCTTCTCGGCATCCTCGGCGCGCAACCCCATACTTATATCGTATCGTTGCGGTTTATATTGGATTGATGTGTATAGAGCGTAAATCTTATCGGTATACCGAAAGTTTGTAGAGAGGTTATCATGCATATTTTCTGTTTTCATCTTTACTCCAGCTCCTAGGCTTATGTTCGAGCTCAGTGGAGTCGAAAAATCGACCTTTACCGTTGTAGCCGAATGCCTTGGTTTTACTTGATTGATATGCTGTATGCTTTTACTGCTATCGACACTTTGATAGGTGATGGTGTTGTTCGATGTTAGGGAGGATCTGCTAATGTCTACAGAGAGCTCTTGTCCTTCTTTATTGAACTTGTGCTGGTAGTATATCGAGCTGAAAATGCTTTCGTTGCTATCCGACTCTTTTTTGGATGAGCTCCACTTTTGGGTATAATCACCTTCATAGTAGGTGTTAACAGTCCCATTTTGTTCGTACGAGTAAGGGTTGTAGAAGCCGTAGATATTAATTAAATCGTTTGGGGTTGCGTGGTAGTCGATGCCGTAATGTACTTTATGCGATATATTTTTTTGTCTCACCTGTTGGATTGTTGAGATATCAGCCTTGTTGGAACCCAATTTTACTTTACGGAATAGGCATTCGTCTATATTTTCGTAGTTAATTTCTCCGTTATAGGAGGTGTAAAGGTTTATATTCTTTATGCCGTAGCTGATGCTGTAGGTGGGGAAGAGGTAGACTTCCGATTTTGATGTTGGTATTTCCGAAAATAGCTGACCGCTTAAGCCTGCCTTTTTATCCTTCTTTAAAATGATATTTATTATTCCCGATACATTTCCCTCATAGCTGGATGGTGGGGTGCTGATAATCTCTACCTTATCTATTTGAGACGGGTTTAGCTGATCTATGTAGCTTTTATCGCGCTCTTTTCCGTTGACATAGATAAGTACGTTGCTCTGGTTGTCTACTGAAATGTTGTGTTTTAGGTCTACCTGAACGCTGGGAATGTGACGTAGCAAGTCTGCGGTGGAGGAGGACGCTTCGAGCGTTTTACGGTTTATGTAGTAAACGTTTTTCCCTTTTTCAGATTTACTTCCTATACGTTCCGCTACAACAACCATTTCATTTATGGTGAATGTTGAATCCTGCAGCTTAATTGTTCCGATGTTGGAGCTGGTGGCCGATATTGACAAGTGTTGAGCGGCCATTTTGTACCCAGTCGATTTTGCAACAAGCCGATAGCTTCCGGCCTTTTCGATTTTTACGGTAAACTCTCCAGCGCTATTGCAGGCAGTGCCATAGCAGGGGAGAGCGCCTGTTTTTGATTCTTTGAAGAGGAGAATGGTGGCAAATGGAATGGGGCTGCTACTTTTTTCTTCTACAATTTTCCCAAAGACAGCAATACCCTTTTGGGCGTAGAGTTTTGCAGATGTAGCTGCTGTTAGCAGGAGCAAAAATCCAACCATTTTTGTTCTACATCGTAGTCGTGCTATTAAATTTTTCATTGCATGAATATTTGTTTGCGACTACAAAGTGATGGAGAACTACAATGCCATCCTAAAAGTTGGTATACATGGTAAATATTTGTTGTTGAAGGTTTGTTTTTTGGCTAAGGCTATTCGTAAATGGGATGTATGGCTCCTTTTTGTTACCAATGGCTAGCTATATTGCTTTACGCGCAGGTTAAATTCGTGCGTATTCTGCCGCGAAACGGGTATTGACTTACTGCACTCGGCAACCTTTAATCGGTAACCTAACGTATTGCCACTTTTAGCGCATACCTTGCTTACATTTACAATAAAGGCTCGATGTACACGCATGAGCTGCGGATGTGCAGCCAGCTGTTGCTCTATGCTGCTTATCGAATTCCTAATCAGAATGCTCTTCTCGATTCCATTTATGGCTAGATGAAAGGTTACGTAGTTGCCCTCCGATTCGGCGTAAATGAGCTGGTCTGGAAGGAAGGTGAGCTCCTCCTTTTTTGCCTTGGATACGATTTGGATGGGCAGAACTTCTTTTTCGGAGGTGTTACTTGGGGTTGCTGCAGGTGTCTTTTCAATCTGACGGGAGAATAGGTATCTCGTATTGGGCAAGGTTGTAAAAAGGTAGGGGATGAGCCCTACTAAAACGGCCCTTGAAAAGGCATCGGCGAAGGTGTGTAGATCCCAGCGCGAGGTTGGAGTCTCTATTATAAATCCAGCGAGGTAGGCACAAAAACCGATAGTGGTAAGTAGAATGGCAATGGACAAAACCTCTTTTCCAAATGTCCATTCTTTACTTTTGGTATGGCTGTTTACCCTGTTAATAGCATTGGCAAGTATAAGCACCGGAATTGAAATGGCGGCGCAGTAAAGCAGCATGGTAACGGATATGCTAAAAGAGCGCGCGCTGTTGATGTGGAGCGGTTTATAAATAATAAGGAAGCAGAAGATAAGGAAAAAGTAGAAGAGGGTTCCGCTTGCGGGATTTTTGGTGATAAAGTTTTGTGGGTACTCTTTCTTAAGGAGTGTGTTGATCCGATTTGTCATTGCTGCAGCTGCCGATGAAAAGCGATTAATATGCGAATAAATATATTAAAAATCCGAAACTCCTTCAACCTATAGGTGTATATATTTGTGTAGAACGCTAGATTTTATGTCCGTTTATATTTTGTTTGATTAGCAGGTAGTTGCAGTATGGAGGAGTGCGTGTTTTTTAAATTATATGTCGGATTATTTTATTTTGACCTTAATTTTTGAACGGAAAAGAGCGTTTTCGGCTTTCTATATCAGTACTCCAATAATTAAATAGTGCTTTTGCAGTGCCTCCATTGCCTTTTGGGACGTAGAAATACGGTAAAAAGGTATATTTTCACGCCTCCTACTAATTTTTTAATCATGATTGACGCAAAATATTGCCTATCAAACACAAAACCTGTAATTCCATCTGTTCCCGTAGGGATTATTGGGGTGGGCAGCTACCTTCCACCACAGGTTGTAAAGAATAGCGACTTCACCAACATCAAGCTATCGGCCGAGGAGCTCAGCTTTTTGGAGAACCAGGGCGGAAACCGCGAGCGCCGTTGGGCAGGCTCCGAAACCTACACCGATATGGCGATTAAGGCGGCGAAAAATGCTGTCGAGAATGCCGGTATCGACATCCTCGAGGTGGATATGGTGGTGGTTACCCACATTTCACGCGATATTAAGCAGCTAACGCCTCCCAACTCGGTGCTTATACAAACGGTGCTTGGCGCTCGTAACGCTACCGCCATTAATGTCGATCAAGGATTTACCAGCTGGATGTACGCGCTGATTACTGGCGCTTCGTTTGTTGCTTCTGGCTTTTATAAAACGGTGCTGGTTGTCTCTGGCGAAACCATTCTCGGCAATACCGATAGCACCATCATGAAGTCGATGCTGGTTGGCGATGGGGCAGGGGCGTTTGTTTTGCGAAGAACCGAGCCTGGTTACGGAATGCTAGGCTACCACATGATGTCGGATCAGTATCCCGATATTGCAGCAGGGGTTCGGGTGGAGACGGCCGTGGCTGCGCCATTCGATACCGAGGAGTCGCTAAGGGCGTACTTTACCATTGCGCCTAACAGCTTTCAGCGCGACTTCCCGTTTGTCGAAAATTTCCTTCCCTACTCGGTTCATCAGTGCTTGGGAGCCCTTGCAATGAATCCAGATGAGGTAGACCACTATATTTTTGCGCAAAAGATAGATTGGATAAACAGGCGATGGGCGGCCAACGTGGGGGTCGACTACTCGAAGGTGCATGAAACCATTGCCACCACGGCTTGCGTGGAGACGTCGAGCATTCCAATCGTTACCAGCGATGCTCAGCAAAAGGGAAAGCTCAAAAAGGGCGATTTGGTGCTCTTCGCCGACCTAGGCTCTAACTGGTCGGTTGCTTCGGCGCTGTTCCGCTGGTGTATTTAGGCGGTTCGGCGAATACCGAAGGCGGTGTAGGTGGTGCCACAGGTCATTTAAATTGGATATGTCTTGTTATATATAGAAAGAAGCGGCTGTACATGGCCGCTTCTTGCATTTATATGGTTGACTGATTAACTCTAAAAGTTAACGGTTGCGGGAGAGGTAAAGGCGCTGTTTAGCGAAATGGTAAAGGAGGCGCTGCTAGGCGAGTTTCCTTCAATAAGTTTTCCGGTAAGTATCGTTTTTCGGTTTTTCATGCAGATTACGTTGGAAACCTTTTTT